>CAYRAC010000005.1:10327-23060 GCA_964422045.1 uncultured Steroidobacteraceae bacterium | reverse complement strand
GAAACCCGCCGCATCGTAACCCGAACGCAACACCTCGCCGAATACCCGTCCGAGTGCCGGCGGGTCGAACCAAAGGTAGGTGTGAATATCGAAGGGGTTCGCGATCGTGACTCGCTCGGTGAGCACTTCGCCGAGCGCGGCTGCCCGCTGCTGCGGCAGAGGCGCAAAATCCAAACCCAGGTCGCGCGACACGTCGGCGGTCATGGCCATATCGCCGCCCGATGCGCCCATCACCAAAACTTTGCGCCCCTGCAGCGGGCCGCCGCTGTGAAACAACTTCAAGGTTTCGCACAGCGTGCCCAAGGTGTCGCAACGCGCAATTCCGGCCTGACGGCAGAACGCCTCGAACACGGTATCTGCGCCCGCCAGGGCTCCCGTATGACTGTGTGCCGTGCGCGCGGCGGCGGCTGTGCGCCCGGACTTGATGACTGCAATGGGTTTGCCCGCGGCCTGCGCAAGCGCTGCGGCGTGCGCGAAGCGTTGCGGATCCTTGATGCCCTCGAGGTATAAACCGAAGGCCGACACGCGCGAGTCGGCGCACAACATTTCGATGAGATCCTCTACGGCCAAACGCGACTGATTGCCAACCGTAAACAGACATCCGATCGGCAGGGAGCGCTGATTGAACATGAGCGTGAGCGCGATGGTGCCGCTTTGGCAGATCAGAGCAACGCCGCGCGCAACATGGGCGCCGACGATTTGGTCGGGCATCATCGCCACTTTGTCGAAGAAATTCACGTAGCCGTAGCAGTTCGGGCCAAAGAAGGGCAGCGCGCCGGCGCTCTGCAGCAGCTCACCCGTCAATTGCCGACCCGACTCGGTGCCGGTCTCGGAGAAGCCCGCCGTGAAGCAGACGAATCCGCCGGCGCCGCGCTGCGCGAGCGCGCCGGCGACCGCCGCAGCCTCGTGGTTCGGGACGGCGAGAAAGGCCGCGTCCGGTATCCCGGGGAGCTCGGCCACCGATCGATAATACGTGGTCGCGGCGGTTGATTGGCGCGTGGGGTGAATGCGCCACAGGGCGCCCGTGTAGCCGATGGCGATATTGCCGGCGGCCACCGCATCGGTCCAGGCGCTGGCGCCGATCAACGCGATGCTGCGCGGAGCGATGAGTCGATGAATGTCGATCTGGGGCACTGCTAGCGGCGCTTCAGTTCGATTTTGCGTGAACTCGGACCAAAGGCCTCGCGCGCTGCCGGCGCCTTGAGGGCCGCGAGTCGCGCCGACACTTCGTCCGGGAATGAGGCGACGCTCGGCTTGTCGCCCTGATGCACGTGCAGCAGCAGCATGTCGGCGGTCGCCACCGGCTCGTTGACGCGCGAACACACGAAGCGGCAGCCGAGATGGATGCGCTTGCGGTCGAAATCGAACACGCATGAGACGACTTGCAAATCGTCGGTGCTCTTGACTTCGTGCAGGAAATGGATGTGCTCTTCGAGCGTGTACAGCGTGCAACGCGTGCGCGCCCGGTAGGCGGCGTCGAGGCCGAGATAGTCCATGACGTCATCCACGGCATAGCTCGCCACCAACCCGTAGTAGGCGTCGCGAACATGCCCGTTGTAGTCGATCCAAGCCGGTTCGATCGTGGCGCGATAAACGGGGATTTCCGTCACGTCGGCCGTGCTCAGTGCAGCTGCAGCTTCTCGCGCGCTTGCGCAGGCGTCAGTATCCGCGCTCCCATGGCCTCGACGATGGTGCGAGCCTTCTCCACCAATTGCGCGTTGCTGGCGTACACGCCCTTGCTCAGGTACAAATTATCCTCGAGTCCGACGCGCACATTTCCTCCGAGCAGCACGGCCTGCGCGGCCCACGGCATTTGCATGCGGCTGATGGCGAACGTGCCCCAATTGCAGTTCTCGGGCAACGAGTTGACCATCGCCAACAGGTGGCCGACGTCGGCCGGTACGCCGTACGGAATGCCCATGCACAATTGAATGAGGGAGGGCGCGGTCAAGAGCCCTTCCTTGACCATTTGCTTGACGAACCACAGGTTGCCGGTATCGAACACCTCGAGCTCAGGCTTGACGCCGAGCTCTTTGCAAATGGCCGCACCCTGGCGCAAATAATTGGGCGTCGATACGTAGGCGCGGTTGCCGTCGCCGAAGTTCAGGCTGCCGCAGTCGAGTGTCGCAATGTCGGGCCGATACAAGCCCTCCTGACACAGGTCGATGACGTGGCGCATGCGATCCTCTTGACTGACGAAGTCGCTGCCCGGCCCCGGGGTGTCCTTGAGGCCATGGTCGCCGACCACGATGTAGCCGCCCATGCCGCACGTGAGATTCACGATTACATCGACTTTGCTTTCCCGAATACGCTTCACGACCTCGCGGTAGTGGCGCGTTTCCATGCTGAACGCGCCGGTTTCCGGCTCACGCACGTGGATATGAACGATGGCCGCGCCGGCCTGGGCGGCCGCGATGGCGGTGGCGGCAATTTCCGCCGGAGTGATCGCGCAGTGCGGGCTCTTGGTGACCTTGGTGTCGTCGCCGGTGACGGCGCAGGAAATGATCACATCATGATTCATGGAGCTACCCCTCGACTCGAACTTGAGTTGCGATCGGTTGTTTTATTATCTTCATCATAATATTTAAACGGAGCCGCGGCAACTAGGCCGTGGCGCCGTCGCTGGTATGCCGGCCGCCGGCCAGGGCCCTGATTATTTCCCCTTCGCCGCACACCCCGAGAACCCTGCCGTCCTCGACGAACAGCACCGGGTGGCCGGTCGCCTGCCGCAGTTTGATGATCGATTGCAACGACAGCGAGGCGGGCGCGAGCGCGAGCCCTGGGTTGCGCAAAGTGAGGTCCGCGTCATCCTGAATATGGCAAAAGGCCTGTGCAACTCCATCCAGGTGCAGGCCCACGGCCTGGTCCGAGGCGTCCAAGGCCAGGCGGTAGCGCCGGCCGCTGTCGAGCCAAACGTGGCCGTCGTCGCCGGCCAGCGCCGCGCGGTGCTGCATGATCATGGCGCCGGTGAGCACGGTCAGCGGATTCATGTGACGGACGAATTCGGCCACGTATTCGTCGGCCGGCGCCAAGACGATGTCCTCGGCGGTACCAGTCTGGATGATGCGGCCGTTCTGCAGAATGGAGATGCGATCCCCGAGTCGCAGTGCCTCGTCCAAATCGTGGCTGACGAACAGGATGGTTTTCTTGACGCGCGCCTGCAGGGCCAACAGTTCGTCCTGCAGCTTGGCGCGGATCAGCGGATCCAATGCCGAGAACGGTTCATCCATCAATAGAATATCCGCGTCGGTTGCAAAGGCGCGGGCCAGGCCGACTCTTTGCTGCATGCCGCCCGACAGCTCGCTCACGTAGCGCTCGGCCCATTGCGACAAACCCACGAGTTCCAATTTCTCGTCGACGATGAGCTTGCGTTGTGCGGCGCTATCGCCGCGCAGCTCCAAGCCGAATCCGACGTTTTCGCGCACCGTGCGCCATGGCAACAGGCCGAATTGCTGAAACACCATGGCGACGCGTTCGCGCCGCAGCCGGCGCATTTGCTGCGTGTCGCAGGTGGCGACGTCGATGACCGATTCGCCGTCGCGCACCAGCACGTTGCCGCGAGTGACCGGATTCAACCCGTTGGCGGCGCGCATCAAGGTGGACTTGCCCGATCCCGAGAGGCCCATCAGCACGGAAATCTCGCCGCGCGCGACATTCAAGTTGGCGCCGGCGACGCCGACGATCACGCCGTAGGTGTTCTGAATGTCGCTACGCGTGGCACCGCCATCGAGTGCGACGAGCGCCTCGCGCAGGCTCTTGCGGCTGTCGCGGCCTGCTTTCGCGAACAGAATGTCGACGTTCTTGAATTCCACGGCCGAGTTCATGGAGATGCTCCGCGTTCTTTGGGTCTGCTGATGCGGTCCAAAATGATGGCCAGCAGCACGATGGTGAAGCCTGCTTCAAAACCCATGCCGACCTGCACGGAATTGAGTGCCCGCACCACCGGCACGCCGAGTCCGCCGGCGCCGACCAGGGCGGCAATGACAACCATGGACAGACTCAGCATGATGCACTGGGTGATTCCGGCGATGATGGTGGACGCCGCGCTCGGTAATTCGACCTTCCACAGCAGCTGCATGGGCGTGGCGCCGAAAGCCTCACCCGCCTCGATGAGCGGCTTCGGTACCGAGGATATGCCGAGATGCGTCAGGCGGATGGGGGCGGGCAGGGCGAATATCACCGTCGAGATGAGTCCCGGGACCACGCCCAAGCCGAACAACACGAGGGTCGGAATCAGGTACACGAAAGTCGGCAGAGTCTGCATCAAGTCGAGGGCCGGCCGCAGCGCCGCAAACAGCCGCGGCCGATGCGCGGCCGCGATCCCCAACGGGACGCCGATGGCGGTCGACGCCAGCGTCGCAACCATGACGAGCGAGAGTGTTTCGAGCGTTGCCAGCCAATAGCCCTGGTTCAGGATGAACAAGAGCGCCAACCCGACGAAGGCGGCGAGCCCGAGCGAGCGGCGCAGCAGCCAGGCGAGCCCGGCAGCGGCCACGATCAGCAGGGGCGCAGGCAACACGCGCAGCAAGGAAGTCAGGCCATTCACCATGCCGCGAATGACGACGGAAATTCCATCGAACACAAAAGTGCCGTGAGTCTTGACGTAGTCGATCGCGACCGCCATGGCATCGCCGACCGGAATCTTGTGGCTGACGATCCATTGTTCGAAGCCGCCCGGGCGCGGCGGCGGCGCCGCGTGCGCCAACGCGCTGAGCGCTGGACGGCCATCGAAGGTAAGGACTCCCGCGAGCCAGGCTTTGGTCGCCGTCGGATTGGCTTTGAGCCACTCCGTCGCCGCAAGATCGGGCGCTTCGTGGCGATCCAAAATGGCGGCCATCATTTCGCTCTCGCCGCGCAGTGAAAATTTCAGATTGGCGATCAGGCGGCCGATATTCGGGCATTCGGCGCTGTAGCCTTTGCGGGTGACGGTATAGATCGTCGCGCCGCCGTAATTCGGACCAAACACTTGGTCGCCGCCGGCCAGGTATTTCATGTCGAAACGCATGTTCATAGGATGCGGCTCCCACCCCAGGAAGACGATAGGCTTCTTGTCGCGATAGGCGCGCTCCACCTGCGCCAACATGCCTTGCTCGCTCGATTCGACGAGTTTGAAGTTGCCGAGTCCGAATTGATTCTGCCTGAGCATCTCAAGCACATGCCGGTTGCCGTCGTTGCCGGGCTCGATTCCATAGATCGAGTCGCCGAGGGCCGGCCCAAAGCTCGCGATATCCTTGAAATCCTTGAGGCCGGCGGCATACGTGTAGGCGGGAACGGCGAGGGTGTATTTGGCGCCGGTGAGATTTGCGCCGATCACCACCACCGAACCGTCTTCGACGTAGTGCCCGCGATCCGCCTCTTGGGCGGGCATCCAGTTGCCAAGGAACACGTCGATGTCCTTGTTCTGGATGGAAGCGAATGTGACCGGTACGGAGAGCACGGTGATCGTCGGCGAGTAGCCGATGGAGCGCAGCAACTGCGCGACCAGGGCCGTCGTTGCGGTCACATCGGTCCAGCCCACATCCGAAAAGCGCACCGTCTGGCAGCTGACCGCGTCGCGCGCAGCGCTTGCCGGCGGGGCGACGGCGGCTTGTGCGCCCGCGCGAGGCGGCAGCATCAAGGCCACAGCCAGCGTCAAGCCCGCGACGAGGGCGGCGTTGCGCGCCGCCGCTTTGAGCTTGACCGCGCGCCCGAGAGAGTCGCATGATTGGCACGGCGATAAGCACTTTGAATGGGCGTTTAACGAGTTCGGGTTTTCGCTCACCTTCATTACCTAGTTGATTGATGTTAAACGCATAGATCTTATCGTTAGATATCTAGAACAGAACTTCGGCGGAGCGTCCACCCGCTTTCCGAAGCAAGGTGGGTGGTCAAATTGAATACTCAATCAAAGGCTTCTTTCGACGCTTCCCAGGAACCGAATGTCGACGCACGGCGTCGCCAACTGGTCGAGGTCACCATCGATAGCCTAGCGGAACTTGGCTACGTGGGCACCACGCTTGGCCAAATTGCTGCGCGTGCCGATGTATCCCCGGGATTGGTAGCCCATTACTTCGGCGACAAAGATGGCTTACTCGATGCCGCATTTCGTTCGCTGGCGCGTCGTGTCGGCCACCAGGTGCGTGCGCGGCTGCGCAATGTGAGCACGCCGCGCGGACGCATCCAGGCGATCATCGATGCGAACCTGGCGCCGGAAGAGTTCGAACAGCGCACCGGCACCGCGTGGCTCGCGTTCTGGGGCCAGGTATTGCAGGTCAAGTCATTGCGGCGTGCGCAGTCCGCCTACCAGCAGCGGACCCTGTCGAATCTGCGCAGCTCGCTGAAGAAATTGCTGCCGCCGGATGAGGCACAGCGACTGGCGGCGATGATTGCCGCGATGATCGACGGCGTTTGGCTGCGCGCCGCGCTCTCTGGCTGGCGCGAGGCCGACAGTGAGAGTGCACGGGCTTTGCTGACGGAATTCGTCGATGGCCGCCTCAAGCAGGCCGCGCCGACGGCGAACCCCACGGGCGCGGCGCCGCGCGCGGGCAAATTCGCATCCATCAATCCGGCCACCGGCGAGGTGCTGGGTCATGTGACGGCGGCCGGGTCGGCCGAAGTCAATGCGGCCGTGCGCGCGGCTCAGAAATGCCAGCCGGCCTGGGCCGCTCTGAGCGGTACCGAGCGGGGCCGGGTTCTGAAGCGGGCGGCGGAAATCTTGCGCTCGCGCAACCAGGAACTCGCCGAACTCGAAACTCGCGACACCGGCAAGCCCATTCAAGAGACGCGGGTCGTGGACGTGGCGTCGGGGGCGGATTGCTTCGAGTATTTTGCAGGGCTGGTGCAAAGCCTTGCCGGCGAGCACATCCAGTTAGGCGGCCAAGCCTTCGGCTACACCCGGCGCGAGCCGCTCGGCGTCGTCGCCGGCATCGGTGCGTGGAATTACCCGCTGCAAATCGCGTGCTGGAAAGCCGCGCCGGCATTGGCATGCGGCAATACCATGATATTCAAACCCGCGGAGCTCACGCCATTCACGGCAGTCAAGCTGCAGGAAATTTTGCTCGAGGCCGGCTTGCCGCCCGGTGCGTTCCAGGTCGTGCAAGGATTCGCCGAGACGGGACGCCTGCTGACGCGACATCCCGATATCCGCAAGGTTTCGCTCACCGGCGAGGTCGGAACCGGCAAGGCGGTGATGAGCGATGCGGCGCAAACCTTGAAAAGCGTCACGCTCGAGCTCGGCGGCAAATCCCCGCTGATCATCTTCGCGGACGCCAATCTCGACAACGCAGTCGGCGGCGCGCTGCTCGCGAATTTCTATTCGTCCGGGCAGGTTTGTTCCAACGGCACGCGCGTATTCGTGCATCGAGCCGTCAAGGCGGCTTTCCTCGAGCGCCTGCTGAGGCGGGTGGCCGCGATGCGCATCGGCGACCCGATGGATCCGCACACCCAGGTCGGCGCCCTGATCTCGGAGCAACACATGCACAAGGTGCTGTCCTACATCGAACGCGGCCGCGCCGAGGGTGCGCGGCTGCTGACCGGCGGCATGCGCGTGACCAGCGGCGAGCTCGCGAGGGGATATTTCGTTGCGCCGACGGTTTTCGACGAATGCAGTGACGACATGTCGATCGTACGCGAGGAGATCTTCGGCCCGGTCATGTCGGTGTTGGAATTCGAGGACGAGGAAGAAGTCATCGCGCGTGCCAACGCCACGCAGTTCGGGCTGGCGGCGGGTGTATTCACCAATGATTTGACGCGGGCGCATCGCGTGATCGCGCGCCTGCAGGCGGGCACCTGCTGGATCAACCAATACAACATCACGCCGATCGAGCTGCCCTTCGGCGGCGTCAAACTCTCCGGTCTGGGTCGCGAGAACGGGCGCGCCGCCATCGAGCACTATACGCAACTGAAGAGCGTCTATGTCGCGTTGGGCGACGTCGATGCGCCGTACTGACGGAGTATCGCCCTTGGCCGACGAGAAATTCGATTACGTCATTGTCGGTGCCGGATCCGCCGGCTGCGTGCTTGCCGATCGCTTGTCCGCCGATGGACGCTGCCGCGTGCTGCTCGTGGAGTATGGCGGCTCGGATCGCTCGATTTTCATTCAAATGCCGTCCGCGCTGTCGATCCCGATGAACATGGAGAAATACAATTGGTTCTACCACAGCGACCCCGAACCGCATTTGAACGGCCGGCGCATGCATACGCCGCGCGGCAAGGTCCTGGGAGGTTCCTCGTCCATCAACGGCTTGGTGTACATCCGCGGCAATGCGCTCGATTTCGAAGGGTGGAGCGGCCAAGGCGCTGCGGGCTGGTCGTATCGCGACGTCCTGCCGTATTTTCGACGTGCCGAAGCACGCCAAGAAGGGGGCAACGAATATCGCGGGGATTCAGGCAAGCTGAAAACCCGCTATGGCTCCTTGCGTAATCCGTTGCACACGGCGTGGCTTGCCGCCGCCCGCGAAGCGGGATATCCGCGCACCGATGACGTGAACGGTTTTCAGCAAGAAGGATTCGGTCGCATGGACATGACGGTGGGCGAGGGCCGGCGCTGCAGCGCGGCGAACGCGTACCTGCGGCCGGCCATGCGCCGCGCCAACCTCAAAGTCCTGACCCACGCCCTGGCGAGCCGCATCGTGTTCGAAGGCCGGCGCGCCGTCGGCCTCGAATACACCCGAGGCGGCGACACGCATCGCGTCGACGCGCGCGAGGTGATCCTATCCGCGGGTCCGATCAATTCACCGCAACTGCTCAAGCTCTCGGGCGTCGGCCCCGCGGCAGAATTGCGCACCCTCGGCATCAGCGTGGTGCACGACTTGCCCGGGGTCGGCGAGAACTTGCAGGATCATTTGGAATTTTATTTTCAGGTGGCCTGCCGGGAGCCGGTGTCCCTGTATTCGTCGATCAACCTGTGGAATCGCGCATTGATCGGCGCGCGCTGGATGCTGCGCAAAGACGGATTGGGCGCGACCAATCATTTCGAGTCCTGCGGCTTCATCCGCAGCCGCCCCGGTGTGCCGTATCCGGACATCCAGTATCACTTTCTGCCGATGGCGGTGGCCTACGATGGCTCGACCTTGGCACAGGAACACGGCTTCCAGGCGCACGTCGGGCCGATGCGCAGCAAGAGCCGCGGCTGGGTGCGCTTGGCCTCGACCAACCCGCGCGACAAACCGCGCATTCTGTTCAATTATTTGAACCATCCTGACGATTGGACCGAAATGCGCGCCTGCGTGCGCCTGACGCGGGAAATATTCGCGCAGCCGGCATTCGATCGATATCGGGGCCGAGAGATTCAACCCGGCACCCTAGTTCAGACCGACGAGCAGATCGATGCCTTCATCCGCGCCAAGGTCGAGAGCGCCTACCACCCCTCATGTTCCTGCAAGATGGGGAGCGCGCAAGATTCCATGGCGGTGGTCGCCCCGGATACGCGGGTCCATGGACTCGACGGGCTGCGCGTCGTGGATTCTTCCATCATGCCGTCGGTGACCACCGGTAATCTGAACGCACCAACCATCATGCTGGCCGAGAAAGCCGCCGATCACATCTTGGGAAGCGGCATGCTGGCGCCCGAGGATGCGCCGTACTATGTGGCGCCAAACTGGCGCGCGGCGCAGCGCTAGCCGAAGAATCGAGCGCATGCGGGCCACCGCCGGCAATCGCGCTTCGCTCGATCAATTCTATTACCTGAAAAACTTCGAGACGGTGCTCGATTCGCTGCGCGGGCGCTACGCCGATCTGCTGTGTGCGGAGGAACACGGCTTCATGGAGCGCTTTCGCGCGATGCCTCAAGCCTCGCGCGCGCTCCTGGTGCGCATGGTCATGCGCAAGGGAGAGCTGTTTCGGGCGAGTGCGTTGCGCTATGCGGAGATCGGCGCGACGCACGCCGTGGCCGCGCCGCTCGCGCAAGCCGGCTGGGTCGATGTCGAACCGCACCTCACTCTCGAGGAGCTGCAGGCGCTGCTCACCAAGGCTGAATTGGTGAGGCATTTTGCTCTACCCGGGCGCGAGCTGCAACGCAAGAAATCCGATCTTGCGGCGCTGCTTCGTCAACAATATAGCCAAGCGAAGCCGTTTCTAGACTGGTGCCCCGGCTCGGGCGAGCGGGTGTATCGACTCACTGTCGCAGCGCTCTGCGAGCGGTTCCGACTCATGTTCTTCGGCAATTTCCGCCAGGATTGGTCTGCATTCGTATTGGCCGATCTTGGCATTTTCAGCTTCGAGAAAATCGACCTGGCCGTGCAATCGCGTGCTTTTCGCAGCCGCGAGGACGTCGATGTGTTGCTGCAACTGCAGCGCTGCCGGGAGTACCTGAATTCAACCACGCCGTTGGACACGGTGGTGCGCAGCGTGCCTGAGGAGGTGCGCGGCTGCGATTGGCTGGAGGAGCGGCGGCAGAAGCTTCTGTTCGACGTTGCGCGTGCGCTCGAGCGCAGCGGCGATACGCTCGCGGCATGCGCGATCTATTCACGATGCACTCATTCGGGCGCGCACGAGCGCGGCGTGCGGCTGTATCGGCGCGAACAGCGCAAGTTGGGCATCCGCTGCGCCGAGGCGCCGCGCGCAACGCGCAATCCGCCGGAGTTGCCCTGCTTCGAACTGCTGCTCGACAAGCCCGTGCCCGGATGCGCGATTGAATACCTTGCGCGAAATCACCTGGCGCAAGACATGCCGCACGGCGCAACGGTGCATTACGTCGAAAACTCGCTCATCAATTCGCTGTTCGGATTGCTGTGCTGGCGCGCGATATTTGCGCCGATTGCCGGGGCCTTCTTCCATGATTTTCACCGCGCGCCGGCCGACTTATCCAGCGCCGATTTCTATCGGCGCCGCGAGCGCGAATTTGCGGAGTGCTTCGCGGAGTTGGAATCTGGGCGTTATCAAGTGACGATACGCGAGACCTATACGCGAAAGGTCGGCATCCAGTCGCCGTTCGTTGCATGGAATCTTCTGAGCGAATCGCTGCTCGCGCATGCGCTTGCGTGTCTGCCGCCCGAGCATTTGCGGCACTGGTTCGAATGGATCGCGCGCGATGTGCCGCGCAACCGCGCGGGATTCCCGGATTTGATCCAATTGTGGCCGCGCGAGCGGCGTTATCGCATGATCGAAGTGAAGGCACCCGGCGACCGGCTGCAGGACAACCAGCGGCGACTGCTGCAATTCTGCGCGGGACACGGCATGCCTGTCGCCGTGTGCTACGTGCGCTGGGCGCGGCCAAACGTCGCGCAAAGTTAGGGCGCCGACTCGCGCAAGTGCCCGCATGCGGTGCGGTGTCGCAAGCGAGCGGCGCTGCGCGAGCAAATAAAAACTGCGCCTTTTACGGCAAATTCGTCTGCGCGGTGCCGTCCGCATGCACCCGGCACGGGTTTTGCACAATGCTAAATACAATGTGCGTCTAGGGTTCCGGCTTTGCTGCGGCAGGCGACTGGTCCGAGAGAGGCAGTCCTTAGAGTTTAAGGATACACGGCGGGATAAAAGCCCGGGAGATCAAAGTCGAGGAGCGTTCGCGTCCTCGGGAAGGTCTCCCTACGTACCAGGGAAAATCCCGAAGCCGGCGCAGAGCTCCTCATGGGTGGCATGTCCACGCTTGACGAGGAGTTCTCGAATGAAGACAAATCCCCGCGCTCGACAGCCGCTCGTAGTCGGTGTCACATCAGTCACGGCGGTGCTCACGGCGCTCCATGGGGAAGCTGCGCTGGCCGACGACGATGCCTTGCAAGAGGTCGTCGTCACGGCGAGCCGCCGCGCCGAGTCGGCGCAAGATTTGCCGATCAGCATTACAGCCGTCACGGGCGCATCGCTCGATCAGGCGGGCATCGCGGATATCGCGGGTCTCGCGCATTCGATGGCGGGCGTGAATTTCACCGACAAAGGTCCTTTCGGCGGCGTCAATGGCTCGACCCTCATCATTCGCGGCCTCAATAGCGAAGCGACCGGCGGACAGATCGCGCTGTCGACGCCCATCGTTCCCCCGGTCGCGACCTACGTCGACGATACCGCTCTGTTCGTCAATCTGCGTCTGGAAGATCTCGACCACGTGGAGATCCTGCGCGGACCGCAAGGAACACTGTATGGCTCAGGGTCGCTCGGCGGCACCATCCGCTTCGTACAGAATGCGCCCGATCCCTCCGGCTTCGATGCTCGAGCCGAGGCTGGAGTGAGCAAGACGAATCACACACACGCGCTCAATGAAGATGTGAGCGGGATGTTGAATTTACCGCTGTCCGACACGTTCGCCGTGCGCCTGAATGCCAGTTGGACGGATGAAGCAGGTTTCATCAATCAGCCGAATCTCTACGTACTCGATTCGAGCGGCGCGCCGATTGCCGCGCAACCCGGCAACGTGTTCAGCCCGCCGCAGACCTTTTCGCAGGATGGCACCAATGCGTACGGGTACCGCACGGCGCGCGTTGCCGCGCTGTGGAGGCCGAGCGACACATTCAAGGCGCAACTCTCGTATCACTACCAAATATCCACCGCGGACGGATTCCCGTGGTCCTCGCCGCAGCTGGGCGTGCAGTCGCTGTCATCCACCGACCACACCCAGGCCGCGAGCTACGACAAGGTGGATCTGTTTGCACTGACGCTGGAGGGCGATCTCGGCTTTGCCACTCTGACGTCCAATTCCTCCTGGGCAGACCACAACAACCACTCCAGCACCGACCTTACCAACCTGTACGATCACTTCAGCTTCTATTCGCAACTCTACGGCGCGAATCCCCGCGTGCTGGTGACCGGTCATGACGAGTTGATCGAC
>CAYRAC010000005.1:3722-10317 GCA_964422045.1 uncultured Steroidobacteraceae bacterium | reverse complement strand
CAACTTTTCCACTTTTGATCTTTTCGGTACGTTTGACGAGTTGATCGACAAACCCTGGTCGCAGGAAATTCGCTTGGCCTCGAAGGCGGGCGGGACTTTCGATTGGGTCGGCGGCCTGTTCTTCAAGAATCAGACGACGCTGATCCAGGAGCATGAGTATTACAACGGTTATCAGGCGTTTTACAACGCCTGCGAGCCGATCTACGGCCAGAATGTCGATTTCAACCAGACCTCCGAGTGCGGCACCGGCTATACGCCGGGGACCCCCACCGTCATCGACGGCATTCCCATATTGAAGGATCAGGCGTACATCGGCGACTTTGAAACTCACTTCAAGGACCTCGCCGTATTCGGCGAGGTTACCTGGCATCTGACGTCCGACTGGGACCTCACCGGCGGCTCGCGCGTTTTCAAGCAGACCTTGACGCAAGCGCAGCAGACCGGGTTGCTGTTCGACGGCGATCCGGCTCTGTTTGGACCGGTGCTGCCGATCGCCAATTTGAGCTTGAGCGACACGTGGCGCAAAGCACTGTGGAAGGTCAATACCTCGTACAAACTCGATAAAACCAATCTCGTGTACGCGACCTGGTCGCAGGGTTTTCGCCGCGGCAGCGTCAACGCGTTGCCGCTGGCCGAGCCCGCGGAAGGCTACACGACGCCGAGCGCCCTGCTCAAAGTGTCGCCGGATACGGCCGACAACTACGAAATCGGCGCCAAGGGAACGCTTGCAAATCGTGTGCGCTACTCCGCCGCAATCTACGATATCCAGTGGCATAACGTACAGGAAGGCGCGCAATTGACACCGCTGGTATTGCCCGGAGCCATCAACTTGGGCGAGGCCTATAGCCGCGGCGTGGAGGCCGAGATCTCGGCGAACATCACCGACCACATCAGCGGGCAGTTGGACTACACGTACGATGAGACCAAGGTAACGAGCTACGCGGCGCTCGCGCAGGGTGCCGGAAATTTGTCCGTCGATCTGCCTGCCTTGGGCGGACCGCTGCCGGGCACGCCGAAAAATAGCTTAGCCGTCGGGCTGGTCTACGGCCACATTCCGTTTGCCGGCGGCGAGATGCGCTATGCGGTCAACGCGCGCTATCAAAGCAAGCTGCTGCCGGCGATCTCGGCGTCCATACCCACGGTCTCCGGCTACACCATGGTCGATGCCCGTGCCAGCTACGAAGTGGCGCATTGGCTCGGCACGCTTTACGTCGAGAACCTGACCAACCAGCTGGGAATCGATTCCTACTCGGACCCCGCCAACTACGGCACGAACTATCAGGCCTTGGTATCGCGCCCGCGCACAGTGGGGATTTCGATCGCCTATTCGTTCAAGGAACACTAGGAGCGGGCGCGGACCTGCGCCATGATGGGCCCCAAGTTCTCGTGGAGTGAGCCATGATCCGTACCGGCCGGCAGTACCTCGATTCGATCCGCGACGGGCGCGAGGTATACATCAACGGCACGCGGGTCGCGGATGTCGCGCGGCATCCCATGTTCAAACCCCTGGTCGACATTCGCGCCCGGATCTACGACATGCAGCACGACGGCGGCACGCGCAACACGCTGGCCTATCTCGAGGAGGACGAGTGGCACGCGGTCGCGAACAAGCTGCCGCGCAGCGCAGCCGATTGGCAGGACAAGCGCCTGGCGACCGATGCGGTCCTCGATGAGATCGGCGGCGTCGTGACCCGCGTCGGCGACGAAACCGTGGGCGAGATGTGGTCGTTGTTCGACGGTCAAGAGGTGCTCAACGAGGTCGATCCACAGTTCTCGGCCAACATTCGCACGCATATCGATGCGGTGCTGCACGCGGATCCGTTTCACGTCTCTGCCAACACCGACCCCAAGGGGGACCGCTCCAAGCCTCCCCAGGAGCAGGACCCCGACATGCTGCTGCACGTCGTCAAAGAAACCGACGCCGGCATCGTCGTGCGCGGCGCCAAGTACGAAACGGCCGCGCCGTATGCCAATCAGGCTTTCGTCAAGCCGACCAACGCCAATTGGGGCAGCGCCGCGCTCTCGGACTATGCCGTCGGCTTCATCTGCGACTTGAGCTCGCAAAATCTCAAGTTCGTGTGCCGCACGGGTTTCGCCGGCCGCGCCGCCGCGGCGGACTATCCGCTCGCCAACAAGTTCGACGAGATCGACGCGCTGGTCATTTTTGATGACGTACTGATCCCTTGGGAAAATGTGCTGTTCTACCGGCACACCAAGGCCGCCGCGTTCATTCGCGCGACGTTGCATCGCTACTCGGCGTTTGCGTTCGTGCAGCGTATTTTAAAATTCGCCGATATGATGATCGGCGCGGCGCTGTACAACGTGCGCCAAACCGGACTCGACAAGCAACAGGCGGTCCAGGAAAAACTTGCCGAACTTGCGGTGTACCGCGAGGGAATACACGCGCATCTGACGGCTGCGGTCGCACTCGCGGAGCCGAGCCCGGCGGGCCTGCTGATGCCGAACCAGTCGCTCCTGTATACAGGCCGCGTCCTCGCGTGCTCGCAGCTGCATCACATGATGCACGTGGCACGTGAGCTGTGCGGCGGCCAGATTTGCGTCACTCCGGATAAGGCGTCGTTCGATGCACCGGAGACCAAGCCGTGGCTCGACAAATTCTACTCGGTCAACGACAACTGGATCGCGGAGGATCGGCGCAAGCTGCTCGCATTTGCGCGCGACCTGCTGAACTCGGACTACGCGGGCCATCGGCTGACCTTCCAATTGTTCGCGCAGTCGCCGCCGTTCGCGCACTTGGGCGCCGTGTATCGAAACTTCGACTGGGATGGCCCGCTCGATTTCGTTCGCAAGGCCGCGGATCTTTCCACTCGCGTCACGAGGCAGTAACATGCACACGCGGATTCGCAAGTTCAATACGCGCGACACCTACCCGGAGCAGAAGCTCGACAACGACCTGTGCCAGACGGTGGTCGCCAAGGGCCGCTCGGTGTTCGTGCGCGGTCAAGTCGGCCAGGATCTCGATACGGCGGTCAACGTCGGCATCGGCGATGCGGCCGCGCAAGCGGAACAGGCGATGACGAATATCAAGCAACTGTTGAGCGAAGCCGGCGCTACGCTCGAACACATCTGCAAGGTGACCATCTACCTGACCGACCCGCGGTTTCGCGAAGCCGTGTATCGGGTGATCGGTCGCTGCTTGCGCGGCGTGTATCCGGTGTCGACGGGGATCGTGGTTGCAGGCTTGGCACGCCCGGAATGGCTGGTGGAGATCGACGTGATCGCGGTGATTCCGGATGACTGAGGCATGACATTTTCACTGGTTGCGCGCTCCGCCGATGCGCACCTATTCGGCGTGGCGATCGTTTCGTCCTCGCCGGCCGTCGCGGCGCGCTGCGCCCACGCACGCGCCGGGGTCGGAGCGGTGGCGACGCAAAACATCACCGACCCGAGCCTCGGAGGCCGCGCTCTGGATATGCTCGGACGCGGAGCCAGCGCCCAGGCGGCTCTCGATCAGGTGTTGTCGACGACCCCCTTCGGGGCCTATCGGCAACTCATGACCATCGGCCGCAGCGGTGCGCCGGCGATCTTTTCGGGCGCGCATGGATTGGGTCTCGTGAGCTCGGCGAGCGGAGCCGATGCGGCGGCCGCCGGAAATTTGCTGGCGAGCAGCGCGGTGCCGGCGGCGATGATCGCGGCATTCGAGCAGGCGAGGGGGCATTTGGGCGGGCGTCTGCTGCAGAGCTTGCGCGCGGGACTCGATGCGGGCGGGGAAGCCGGGCCGGTTCATTCCGCGGGCCTTCTGATCGTGCGCGAGGTGAGCTGGCCGATCGTCGATTTGCGCGTCGACTGGACCGAAGAGGATCCGGTGGAGGCTCTCAGCGCGATCTGGCAACGCTACGCGCCGCAAGTCGATGATTACGTGCGCCGCGCGGTTGATCCGGTGCGAGCGCCGAATTTCGCAGTTCCGGGCAATCCATGAGCGGCTTCCAGTGGCGGCAACGGCTGTAAATCGTCATCAGGACCTGGCGCGCTTGGTGCAGGCGCGCGATTGGCGCGGCGCGCTGGATCGGCTCGATCGAGCGCTCGGCGTTGAACCGCATGATGCGCACCTGCATTTGACCCGTGCGCACTGCCTGCTGGCACTCGGTCGATTGCGGGATGCCGGTGCCGCCGCGGCGCAGGCCCTGCGAAATGCCCCGCACGACCCGAAGATGCTCGATGCGATCGGCAGTCTCCTCAATCGGGCCAACGACCAGAGACGCGCGCTGGTCGCGTTCGATCGCGCCGTAGCGCTTGCGCCGGACAATCCACACTTCATTTTCAACCGCGCGGCGGTGCAGCGATTCGTTGGCAACCTGGCCGCGGCGGAGGCGGACTACGACCGTGTCATTGCCCTCGACCCGCGCGATCATGAGGCATACAAGAACCGCTCCGACCTGCGCAGCCAAACGGCGAACGATAATCACGTTGCCGAACTCGAGGCGCTCGCCGCGCGCGGCATACCCGACTGGAAAGGCGAGGTGCAAATTCGTTATGCGCTGGCCAAGGAGTGCGAAGATATCGGCGACTACGCGCAGTCATTCGAACATCTGCAATTGGGGGCCGGCGCACGCCGCGCGCATCTGCGCTACGACGTCGCCGCCGATGTGGCGACGGTCGATTGGATCATACAAGCGTTTCCGGCCGTCGGCGCTGTCGGCGCTGTCGGCGCAGTCGGCGCGAGCAGGTGCGCCGGCGCGTCCGGCGAGGATCCGATTTTCATCGTCGGTTTGCCGAGAAGCGGTAGCACCCTGGTCGAGCGGATACTCGGCAGCCACTCGACACTCTTCGCGGCGGGGGAGCTGACTTGTTTTGCGCTGAGCATCGTCGCCGCCGTGCACAGGCTGAGCGGCGCTGCGCCGCTGCCGCGCCGCGACCTTATCGCGCGATCCGCGCAGCTCGACTTTGCGGCCCTCGGCCGCGAATACCTTGAGCGGGCGAGACACACCATGCCGGCCGGCGTTCGCTTTACGGACAAGATGCCGCTGAATTACCTGTACTGCGGGTTGATCGTCAAGGCCTTGCCGAACGCGAAAATCGTGCACGTGGCGCGCCGGCCGCTGGCGGCATGCTACGCCATGTACAAAACCCTGTTTCAGGATGGCTACCCGTTTTCCTACGATTTGACGGAAATCGGCCGCTACTACATCGGCTATCGGCGCTTGATGGACCACTGGCAGGCGGCGTTGCCCGGGTTCATCCATACCGTGAGTTACGAGTCCCTTATCGCCGATCAAGCGGGGGAAATGCGCCGGCTCCTCGATTTCTGCGGTCTTGATTGGCAGGACGCGTGCGCGCAGTTTCATCTCAGTGCGGCGCCGACGACCACAGCCAGTGCCGCGCAGGTGCGGCGGCCGCTATACGATTCCGCCGTCGCCCAATGGCGGCACTACACGGCCGAGCTCGCCCCCTTGCGCGGCCAGCTGCAGGCGGCAGGCATTCACACGGAAGACGGATGAGGGAAGAGATCTCCAGCATCGAGCGGCACACGATTTATCCGATCCCGGCGGCCGAGCGGCACGGCCGCGCCGGCGATCTGTTCACGGTGTGGTTCGGCTCGAACATCATGATTCTCACCATCGCCACCGGCGCCTTGGCGACCACCCGTTTTCAGCTGTCGTTGATCGCAGCGGTCGTGGCTATTCTCATCGGAAATCTCGTGGGCGGCGTGTTCATGGCACTGCACGCCGCCCAGGGACCGCAATTGGGCGTTCCGCAGATGGTGCAAAGCCGCGGTCAGTTCGGCTCGTTCGGCGCCATCTTCGTGGTCGCGCTCGTCGTCATCATGTACCTGGGATTTGTCGCCTCCAATTTGGTGCTGGGTGGACAATCCCTGCACAGCATCGCGGGCGGCATCAGTGATCGGACGGGAATCGTCCTGATTACGATTCTGAGCCTCGCGGCCGCAATCTTTGGCTACGATTTGATTCATGCCTACGCGCGCTGGATGACGTGGGTTTGCGGTGCTGCTCTTGCGGCGTGCTTTTATTGGATCATTGCGGTCGACGGTTTGCCGCCGGACATTTGGCAGCGCGGCGACGCGACTACCAATGGCTGGCTCGGAATGATTTCCGTCGGCGCGCTATGGCAGATCGCTTACGCGCCGTATGTCTCGGACTATTCGCGATACATGCCCGCGGACAGCGGAGTGCGGCCGACTTTTTGGGCCAGTTACTGGGGTTGCGTATTGGGTTCGGTGTTGCCGATGGCGCTCGGTGCACTGCTCGGCCTCGTGACCCGCGGCGGCATCGTTGCCGGTCTCGCGCAGGCGACCCAACCCATCAGCATTTTGATCGTGGTGGTGTTCTCCATCGGCATCGGTGCGACCACCGCCATGAACGTCTACTGCGGCGTGCTTTCGAGCATTACGGTCGCACAGACATTTGCGCCCGATTGGCGGGCGGCCGCGGCGGCGCGAATCGCACTGTCGGTGATTTTCAGCGTGCTGGCGCTGGCCATGGCGCTTTGGGGCGCCAGGAATTTCATGGTGAATTACGAAAACTTCCTATCGCTTCTGCTGTGCGTCATGGCGCCCTGGACGGCGGTCAATCTGGTCGATTTCTACCTCATTCAACACGGCCACTACGACGTGCAG
>CAYRAC010000005.1:0-3712 GCA_964422045.1 uncultured Steroidobacteraceae bacterium | reverse complement strand
CGGCATCTACGGTCGTTACAACGCCGTTGCGCTCAGCTGCTACGCAGTCGGTATTCTGGTTCAGATCCCGTTTCTGGCGACCGACCTGTATACCGGGCGGATCGCCAAGGCACTGGGCGGAGCCGACATCTCGTGGCTCATCGCCCTCGTGGTGGTCAGCCCGTTGTACTTTGTATGGGCGGGCCGCGCTCATCGAGGTATGCTCGCCAACCGCCAAACCGAGTGATGTCGGCGGCGCCTGCTACGGCATAGCCCTCGCAAATGAATCCCGAGACTGCGCCGCCGTTCTCGACTTCGACCTTACCGATCCCCAACGGCGCGGGAATTCCCGCGACCAACCAGCCGAGCTGCTCGACGGGAACCGCCCAGATCTCGATTTGTATCGAGGCGCCCTCGTTCGGCACGCGCACCAGGCCAGGACGATGCGGCGGTCCGCCCGGCAGGGCGAACAATCGGTAATTCGGCGATGTGCGTGTACGCTTGAGAAAGTATGCGCCTCGATCTCGCAGCTGAGGGTTCAATGCCAGACCCTGCATGTGAGCGCCGCACACCGCGAGCTCGATGTAGCCGGCGGCGAGCACCGGCGCCTCGCTTGCGATGGCGCCGATCGGCCATGGCATCGCCCCCAAGGTCAGAACCGCGGATCGATGTACGATGTCGGCGAGCGCGAGCAAGCTACGTTCGCTCGACGCGGGGCCGATCAAGGTGATTCCGAACGGCAAACCGTCAGTGCGAAACCCGGCCGGTACCGCAACGCCGGCGAGGTCCAGCAGATTCATGGAATTCGTATAGTATCCGAGCGCCGTGTTGAGCTTGATGGGATCGGCCTCGATCGCGGCAAGCGAATAAATGGTGCCGGCGGTGGGCGTGACCAAATAATCCGCCTGCGACCACACCGCATCGGCCGCCCGCTTCAGCACTCGCAACTCGTACTGGGCTTCGAACGCCGCGGCGGCGCTCGGAACCTTGCCTGCGCCAATGATATGCGCCGTCAACGGCAGCAGAGCGCCGGGATTGTCATCCATGAACTTGCCGACCGCGGCATAACGTTCCGCTATCCACGGTCCGCCGTAGAGTAGCCGCGCGGCATCGAGGAAGGGCGCGAAGTCGATCTCGATGCGCACGCCGCCGCCGGCTTCGAGACGCGTCGTGGCAGCGTCGAACAAGCGTGCATAGTCGGCATCGGCGAAGAATTGTAGCTGCTCGGGCCGCGGCACGCCGAAGCGCAAACCGGCGATCGGCGTATTGCCGAGCCGGCGCGAGTACGGATCCTCGGCGTCGAAGCCCTCGGCGACGTCGAGCACCGTGGCCGCGTCGCGGCAGGTGAGGGCGAAAATCGATACGCAGTCGAGCGAGCGGCACGCGGGCACGACGCCGCGCGTACTGATGCGGCCCAAACTCGGCTTCAAGCCGATCAAATTGTTGAACGCTGCGGGCACACGGCCGGAACCGGCCGTGTCGGTTCCCAACGAAAAGCTCGCGAGGCCGCAGGCGACCGCGACCGCCGATCCGGAGCTCGAGCCGCCGGCAATGAATTGCTCGTTGAAGCTGTTGCGGCACGCGCCGTAAGGCGAGCGGACACCCACGAGGCCGGTCGCGAATTGGTCGAGGTTGGCTTTTCCCAACGGAATTGCGCCCGCCGCCAGCAGCCTTTGCACCACGGTCGCCGATCGAGTCGGCGAATACGCGAAGCGCGGACAGCCCGCGGTGGTCGGTACGCCGTCGAGATCGATGTTGTCCTTGATGACGAAGGGGATTCCATACAGCGGCAAATCGTCGAGCGCCGCAGGCTGCAACGCCTGCACATAGCTCATCACTTGATCGCGGGACAAGCGATTGATCCAGATGTGGCGCTGCGCGGCGCGATCCGCGCGGTCCATCACCTGAGTCACGATGTCGCCCGGGGTGAAGCGTCCGGCAAGGTAGCCGCTGCGAAGCCAAGGAATCAGCAAATTGTCGGGTAGCGCCATGGCGGTCAATATACTTTACGTCGCCCTGGGGTGCGCGCGAGCGACCCAGAAGTGCGCGAGTTTAGGGCGCTCGAGCGCGCTGCTGCGCCGTCCTGGTGCGGACTCGACTCGCGTCCGCGACGGCGCGCCCGGCATGGCGCGCGCCGGGATTTAAGCAAATGCCGTGTCTGATGCGGAAATGAAGGCGAATCTTGCGATGCGTCGCGACCGGCATGACATTTGCAGCACCCCAACATCAATGTGCGCCTAGGGTTCCGGCTTGGGTTTCCAAGCGCCTGGTCCGAGAGACGCAGTCCTTACCCAAGGATACACGGCGGGATAAAAGCCCGGGAGAACAACGCCGAGGAGGCTTATACCCTCGGGATGCTCTTGGCCATGATTTTGGGGAGGCTGCGTGATCTACGAAACTCTCATTGCAGGCGGCAAGCACTGGTCGCTGACGGTCCGCGCCGGCCTGCGGCTGCGCATCATCGACAGTGACGGCGGCGCAAACGTTGGCATGCTGTTGTACAACCCGCAAAATCCCCTGGAGCGCTATAACGCGCCCGACACCCTGAAGTGTCAGCATACATTCAAGCTTACCAAGGGCCATTGCCTGTATTCGGACATGGGGCGAATCTTCTGTTCGATTATCGAAGACACGGCAGGCTGGCACGACACGGTGTGCGGCAATGCGAACCGGCAACGGGTGGCTGAGCGCTGGGGCGAGAAGAGCTATCAAGAGCACCGCAACGAGTGGACCCAGAACGGCCATGACGCGTTCCTGGTCGAGGGCGGGAAATATGGACTGAGCCGGCGCGATCTGGCCGCCAACGTGAATTGGTTCAGCAAGGTGTCGATTGACGATGACGGTCGCATGCAATTCGACGGCAGTCGCACGCGGGCCGGTGACTACGTGGATTTACGCTTCGAGATGAATTCGCTGCTGCTGCTGCACACCTGCCCGCATCCGTTGAATCCCATCGCGTACTATCCGCGCAGTCCGGTGGTCTTGCAGTTGAGCAAGGCAGACCCGGTCGCCGACGACGATGTATGCCGTAACGCAAGGCCGGAAAATGTTCGCGGCTTCACCAACACCGAGCTCTACCAGCACTGCGGCGACGGAGCAGGACGATGTTGAGCACGCGTGCGAGCGCGCTCGAGCCGGCAGCGGCGCTGCTGCGGCACGTGATTCCGGCCGGCGACTATTGGATCGACACCGTGAGGAGCGGCAGAACGCTGCGTATCGTCGATGTTGCGGGAAATCAAGCTGCCGACACGCTGTTCTTCAACGCAGTGGATGTCCACGATCGCTACAGCGCGGTGGATACCATTCGCGAGCAAGGCAATGTCTACTTGAGCTGTGGGTCGAAGCTCAGGTCGACTGCGGGCAATGTGCTGGCGGAGATCGTCGCCGATACCGTCGGCCGCCACGACACGCTCGGCGGGGCCTGTGCGTCGGAGTCGAATACCGTACGGTACGCGCTTGACACAAGAACCATGCATGCCTGTCGCGACAGCTATTTATTGGCACTCGCGCAACATGATCACCTCGGCCTCAACAAGCGCGATCTCGGCCACAACATCAATTTTTTCATGAACGTGCCGGTCACGCGCGACGGCGGTTTGACCTTCGCCGACGGAATGAGCGGTCCCGGGCAATACGTCGAAATGCGCGCTGCCATGGATATCATCGTGCTCATTTCCAATTGTCCGCAGCTCAATAATCCCTGCAACGCCTACAATCCGACGCCGCTCGAGGT
>CAYRAC010000004.1:1783-29444 GCA_964422045.1 uncultured Steroidobacteraceae bacterium | reverse complement strand
TCATCATCACCTGTGCGGTAACCGGATCCTTGCATACCCCGAGCATGTCGCCGCACCTGCCCATCACGCCGGAGCAGATTGCCCGCGATTCCATCGATGCGGCCGGGGCAGGAGCGGCGATATTGCACCTTCACGCGCGCAATCCGGCCGACGGTCGGCCGACGGCCGACCCCGGTGTGTTTGCGCAGTTTCTGCCGCTGATCCGTGCCGGCACGGATGCGGTCGTGAATATCACCACGGGAGGGGCGCCGGGAATGACCATGGACGAACGTCTGGCGGCGCCCGAGGCGGCAAGTCCGGAGATGACATCGCTGAATATGGGATCCATCAACTGCGGACTGTTTCCCGCACTGTCTCGATACAAGGACTTCCAGTTTGATTGGGAACGCAAGTTCCTCGAGGCCTCTCGCGACCTGGTGTTCCGCAACACGTTTGCCGACATCGAGAGCATTCTGAACCGGCTTGGCAAGGGTCACGGTGCCCGCTTTGAGTTCGAATGCTACGACGTCGGCCACATTCATAACCTCGCCTGGTTCGTCGATCAAAAGCTGTACGAGCCGCCGTTGTTCCTGCAGTTTTGCCTGGGGATACTTGGCGGTATCGGCGCCGAGATCGATCACCTGCTGCATATGGTACGCACCGCGCAGCGGCTGTTTGGAGCAGAGATCGAGTGGTCGGTACTCGCCGCCGGCCGGCACCAGATGCCGATGGCGACGCACAACATTCTGCTCGGCGGAAACGCGCGCGTTGGACTGGAGGACAGCCTGTACCTCGAGCGCGGCAAGCTCGCCGGGTCGAATGCGGATCAAGTACGAAAGATCGTGCGGATTCTGGGCGAGCTGGGTTACGCCGCAGCGACACCGGATGAAGCACGTCAGCGACTGAGATTGAAAGGCCGCACTCACACGCGATTTTAGGGCGTTTACGGCAGGAGGGGATGAACATGGCGGTTGCTCAGAGCGATGTGATCGTGGTGGGGCTCGGCCCGGTGGGCGGAACGCTGGCGGCGTTATTGGCGAAATGGGATCTATCGGTTCTGGTGGTGGATCGGGAAGGTGCCCCAGTGGCCGCGCCGCGTGCGGTCGCATTCGACTGCGAAGTGATGCGTGTCTTTCAGCAGATCGGCATCGCCGAGTCCCTTCAACGCAAGGCTCGCCGCATGCGTTACTACGATTTCGTCGCCGCGGACGGACGCACCCTGATGCACTTCGACCTCGGCGAGGCGGGGTTGGGGGGCTGGGCAAATGCCTATAACATCCACCAGCCGGACCTTGAGATTGAACTTCGATCGCGGCTGAGTTCAGAACCCTCAGTACAAGTGCTGGAGGGTCAGGCACTGCAGTCGATTACCCGGAATGACGAGCAGGGCGTGACCGTCGCAGTGACGGATTCCGCCGGCGTGACACGCGAAGTGCGTGCCCGGTTTCTGGTTGGGGCCGACGGTAGCGCGAGCACCGTCCGACAGCTGATCGGGGGCACACTGTTCGATTTCGGCTTCGAGGAACCCTGGCTGGTCGTCGATACGTTGATGACGGATGAGACGGGATTGCGTCCGCATGCGGTGCAGGTCTGCGACCCGGCACGCCCGACGTCGGTCATTCCCTCGAGCCCGGGACGGCGACGCTGGGAATTCATGATGCTCGAGGGCGAGAATGCCGAGGATGTTCTGCGGGACGAATTCATCGCCGGGCTCCTTAAGACCGACGGCAGACGATATGAATTGGTTCGCAAGGCCGTCTACCGTTTTCATGGCGTCGTTGCCGAACGCTGGCGCAGCGGTAGCGTGTTCCTCGCAGGCGATGCGGCCCATCAGATGCCGCCTTTCCTGGGTCAGGGAATGTGTGCGGGCGTGCGTGACGCAGCGAACCTAGCCTGGAAGCTTGCGTTGGTGCTGCGCGCCGGTGCCGACCCACGGCTCCTCGACACCTATCAAATGGAGCGTGATCCGCACGTCCGGGCCGTCATCGAACGGGCAATCGCGATGGGCAAGGTCGTTTGCATCCAAAATCCGGACGCCGCCCGAGATCGCGACGCCGCCATGCTGGCGGCGCAGGCACGGGGTGAGCCACCGCCCGCGGATAGCAATATTCCGGATCTTAGCGCAGGCCCTGGTTGCTTTCGGGCGTCCGCTCGTGCCGGCGAGATCTTTCCGCAGCCCTGGGTGCGTGATCGAAGCGGGGCCGAAGTGCGATTCGATGAACTCATCGGCAATCGCGCGTGTTTGATCACACGCTCGCCGGCCCGCTTTGCTCTGCCGCGCGACGTGGCGGCGTTACAGATCGATGCGGATTTTAGCGATGACGGATCATCGCGACGCTGGTTGGATGCGGCGGACGCGCCAGCGGTCCTCGTCCGCCCCGACCGATACGTTTTCGGCATCGGGCAGCCGTGGGAGCTGGTTGATGGGTATCTCGAGGCATCCGCACGTGCCCAGCTACCGGGTAGTCAGCCATGAGCGGATCCGCCCCGCTGAGCACGCGGCCGATGCGCATCCCGCCGAAGTTGTCGCTGCGGGGCACTCAGCTCGCGGGTTGGGTCCCGAAGGACTACGGCCGCCCTCAAGCCAGCGGCATCCTGTTTGACGAGGACATTCGGATACCGATGGCCGACGGCATTGAATTGTTTGCCGATTTATTCAGGCCAACCGGCGGCGCGCGCGTGCCGACGCTCGTTTCCTGGGCCGTGTATATCAAGGACACGGAGCGGCTTGGCGGCGGACCTTTCATCGACGAATCGGGCGTCTGTGCGTTCGTCATCAAGAGCGGATACGCAATATTGCGGATTCAGCCGCGTGGTACGGGAAAATCCGGTGGCGCCGCGGATGAGGAGATGTTCGGTGAGCAGGAGCGACGTGACTGCCACGACAGCATCGAATGGGCCGCGCGGCAGAGCTGGTGCGACGGCGGTGTCGGGATGACTGGCATGTCGTATTTCGCGATCGCTCAATTAATTGTCGCAGCCACCCGGCCGCCGAGCCTCAAGGCGATCTTCCCCTACAAGGGCATGACTGACGTTTATCGCCATGGCTTCTTCAAGGGCGGAGCGGCCTACAGCGGCATCATCGAATTGTTCGCCGCTTTCGAGAAAACGGTACCGCCGCGTATAGCCTCGGGGGTTCGCCACGCATTGAGCTATGTGCTGAACCGCCCACGGTTCGAGATGCAGATGAGCGATCCCGTCAAAACCGAGCGGACCGTCCGCAAGTTTTTGCGCAAGCATCCGCCGCCGCAGGCTGCCGTGCGCGGCTACATCAACCGGATGTTCGATCATGTATTCGACGACGGTGATTACTGGCGCCGCAAGTCCGTGTACCCGGGGATCGAGTCGATTGAAGTCCCCGTGTGCATAGCCACAGATTTCGGCGCTCAGGATCTGCATTTTTTCGGTGCCTTCGAATTGTGGCATCGGTTGAAATCGGATAAATGGCTGTTCTTCGGCCCTCCGGAATACGCATTTCCGTGGTCCAACTATCAGCGTGAGCTGGTGGCATGGTATGACTGGCAGCTCAAAGGCATCGACAATGGCTATGCCACGCTGCCGCGCGTGCGTTATTGGCTTCGCGGCGCGGACCGCTGGGAAAGCGCATCCGATTGGCCGATCCCTGGTGCTGCCCCGTTGCGGTTGTTTCTCGCCGGGGCCGGCGGCGATTCGCGACGCACTCAATTGCTATCCGCGCAAGCGCCGCCAACGGACAGCCGGTCGTACTTGGCCATTCCGTCCACGAGTTATTACGTTGCACAGATCGACGACTATGAAACGCAAGTCTTGCACTTTGCCACGGAACCCTTTGCAGAGGACACCCGGATCGTCGGCCCCGTCGCGCTCACGATCAGCGTGACGGCGACCGCCATTGACACGTATATTGTCGTGCGGCTGAGCGACGTCGCCCCCGACGGCAAGCGCGTCAAGCTATCCTGGGGCTGGATTCTCGCATCCCACCGCAGCGTGGATATGGGGCGGAGCAATCCAACCGAGATCGTCCATGACCATAGCAGCACCGCTGCCCGACAGCTCGTGCCGGGGCGTTGCGCCGAGCTGCGCTTCAGCGCCAATCCGATCGCCAATCTGTTTCATACCGGTCATCGGCTCGAGCTCGAGATTGCCTCGCGACCGGAGCTGCTGGCGTCCGAGGCGGGGGAGGGGTTCGACATGTTCCATTGGGATCCGGTCCCGTACCGATCGCGGAATACGATTCTTTTCGGCGGGGACGCTCCTTCGTATATCGACCTGTGCCAATTGCAGGCAGGAGCGTCTGGCTAATGATGAAGGCAGGATTTGCAATTTCCGGCATCAACCTTTATTCGAAGGACTCGCTCGAGAATCCTTATCCCCTCTACAAGGAACTCCGTGATGCGGCGCCGGTGGTGTGGATGCGCCGGCATCGCCTTGCCGCCATCACCCGTTTTCAGGACGTTCGCGCGGCGCTGCAAAACGCGACCGTGTTTTCCTCGGCTAGCGGTGTGGCCATGAATGCAATTGCAAATCGTGCGCAGAAGGGCACCATGCTGGCGAGTGACGATCCACGGCACAAAGCGCTGCGCGCAATCGTGTCGAGACCCCTCACGCCCGCCGCCGTGCGCGATCTCTCTGAAGTCATTCAGAGGGAATCGGAGTCGCTAGTGGAGCGGCTTGTCGCGCGCGGGTCATTCGACGCGGTAGGCGATCTCGCCTGGCACTTGCCGCTGACGGTTGTTTCGCAGCTGGTTGGAGTTCCCGAGGATGCACGCGCTCAAATGCCGTCGTGGGCAAGCGCTGCGTTCGATGCCAGCGGTGCGCTCAATTGGCGCACCCTCAAGAGCATTCCGCGAATGCGCTCATTCGTCCGTTACATCATGAATCCGGATCTGCCGGGCCGACTGCGGCCTGACGGCTGGGGCGCGAAGCTTTTCCAAGCGGCAGGGCTCGGTGAGATCGACATTACCGAATGCCCCGCGTTGCTTGGGGATTATCTGGCCCCCAGTCTGGATACCACCGTCAGCGCGACCGCGAGCCTCGTGTGGTTGTTGAGCCAGAACCCGGAGCAATGGGACGCGATCCGCGCGGATCCATCCAGGATTTCAAATGCGGTGCTGGAAGCGGTTCGCCTGGAGTCGCCAATCCCGGGGTTCACACGCCTGGTTACCGAGGATGTCGACGTCGGCGGCGTCACCGTGCGGCGCGGTACCCGCGTCTACCTGTCGTACGCGTCTGCGAATCGCGACGAGCGTAAATGGGAGCAACCGGAACGTTTTGACGTCAACCGACGCTCGATCGACCAGTTGGGATTCGGTCATGGCGTGCATTCCTGCATGGGTATGCACCTGGCGCAGCTTGAAATCCGCTCGCTGCTGCAGTCATTCGTGAGCAGGGTTCGCAGATTCCGCACCGGTCAGCCGCGCCGGCAGCTGAACAATTGTCTGCGCGGTTTCGCGCACTTGCCGATTTCCGTGGAGCCGGCCTGAGCGAGACAATCCGATCAGATTCCTGCCGTCATCGTGTGTGAAATGACTGTGACAAGCCTTTTTTCACTCGGTGAACAGAAATCGTGAGTACCCTTAAGGGCCGACGACAGTGCGCGGCATCATCGAGATGATCGAGGAACTGGTGCTTGCGGGCGGCGGAATCGGCCTGTTCGCAGGCTGCGCGGCGGGGGACTCTGGCATGGCGATGGTGCTCTCGGTGGAGGATGCGTGATGCAAGGTACCGCCTTGAACGAGGGGGCGAACTCGCCATGAATCCAAGCATACGGGCGTTGTTGCTCAAGGACTCCTGCGTCGCCGCCTGCATTAACATGGCGATCGGCGGTGCGATCACCTGGATCATGTTCGGAAGGCTGCACGAAGTGCCGGTCTGGGGCCGGTCCGGACTCGTATTGGACGCCATTCCGTCGACCTTCATGCCGGTGCTCGGCCTGTGTTTCGGGCTCTCGAGCGCGATGCGACGGCGAATCCAGGTCGGACACCTGGCGGGTATCGACCCGGAGCTGGATGCCCCGGCGTGGATGCGCTTGATCCCCGGATCGATGCCGCTCCGGGCGCTGTGCCTGGCAGCTTTGACGACCGCTGCCGTGCTGCTGGTCACGGCGCTGGGTTTTCGATTGTTTGACGTCGGCTCGCTGATGCTGCCGTCGGTTTTCGCGCTGAAGCTCGCCCAGCTCGCGATCATCGGATTGCTGCTCGGACCGATCATCGATTATCGGGCACTTCTCGATCGATGAAGGCTTCGATTGGATTACATTGATCGACATACTCGCGGACGTGGGTCGCGGCGTTGAGTTCCGCCGCTAGCGGCGCTGTCAGACCATCTGCGAGCACCTGGTCGAGCGTCGCGGCGATTGTCCGACCCGGCTCCGCAGCGGCTCCCATTGACCGCGACTTCGTGCGGGTGAATGCAGTTGCGCCGGGTGCGACCGATACCGCGCTGTCGGGACCGGAGTCCCACGGGGCTCTACGTGCTGCTCGCGTCCCGCCGCAACTCCGGCTATGTGACGGGAGCCGTGCTGCCGAGTGACGGCGGGCTGATCGTTTCGGTTTGACGTCTGTTCGGAACGACCCGGGCGACAGCGGACGCCTCGTGTGAAGCGTCCGCCCGGTCCTCAGACCATTGGGTTACTGTGAAAGGCGCTGGGTTTCGCCTGTTGCTTGAGGCCCCAATGTTCGGCCGCCATCCCGTCCGCGACGCGCCAGATATCGTAAAATGCGTGAGGCACTCCGCCGATCTCGCCCTGCGAACACGTCACGGCGAACTCTCCTTCGGCGATCACGCGTCGCAGCGCAATGTATCTCTGAGCTCCGGTAAACCATTGGGCTTCCAGGAAGCTGCGGTTCAACCCCGCGAGGCCGCCGTGCACTCCCGGCGTGTGTTGGATCAGATCGCGCGCGACGTAACGTTCGGCTAGATCCATTTGATCAAGAACGAAAACCCGGTTGATCAGGGTGGTCACCACGGCGCGAGTCGCTTCGGTCCGATCGGCATGCTCAATTTCGGTCGGTCCGTCGAAGACGGTGCGACCGGCGGGATTGGGGCCGTGGCTCTCTTGATGAGCGTCCCAGTGTTCAACGATCTTGCCCTCTTCCATCCGATAGACGTCGAAAAAGCACAGATCGAAAGGCATGAGACCGCTGACGCGCTCTTGCAAGAACACCATGTCCCGGTCACCAAGACAACGGACGAGTTCCGTGGTGGCTCGCGGCACATTGGCACTCTTGAATACTCTTAGCTCAGGCAACCCATTTCGCAACGCAGGATTGTGCTGAACGTAGTAGTCGCCCCAATACCGATCGAGCGCAGAAAAGTCCTTGTCGACCAGCAGTTCCTTTTGCGCACGATAGGCGATGGCCTTATTGAGGGCGGTGTCCGTCGCCGCCGGGCGAGAGGTAGGATTCAACATGAACGTTTCTCCCAAACTTAAGGTGAGCGGATTTTCCGCGATGCGGCGAGTTCTGGTAGTATATGAGACGACATGTCTCACTGCAAGGTGCCGCTTACATGCGCGACAAGAAAAGTCCTGAACTGGCGCCCGCACTCGATCCGCGAGTGGCGAAGAGTCGCAAAGCCGTTTTGGCGGCTGCGGCCCGGTTGCTGGCCGCGGGTGGCACTTCGGACATCAGCTATACGCGCTTGGCGGATGAGGCCGGCGTCGGTAGGGCGACACTCTACCGCCATTGGCCCGAACCGCTCGACCTGTTGCTGGAAGCAATGGAAATCGTCGTTCCGGAGATCGAACTGGGGGAGGGTCCGATCGGTGAGCGGCTGATGCGCGAACTGGGACGGCGCATCGATTGGTTCAATAGCTCAATCTGTGGCGCGGTGATCGCCTCAATCATCAACCGCGCTGCGGAGGAGCCGCGAATCCGCCGGATGCGAGACCGGACTCTCGGCCTCAGTAATAAGATGCTGCGTGACGCGATCGCCCAAGCCGCAAGGAGCGGTGAATTGCGTCCCGACACACCTGCAGACCTTATCGCCAAAGGGCTGGTGGGCACGCTCTTGTTCGATCGCCACATGCTTGGCAACAGCCTCACCCAACACGGGTTGAGCGAACTGGTCGAGAGCCTCTTGTCAGGATGGCGGGTCAACCGCCTACGTTGATCAAAATTGCCCGCAACGATTGACGCGTCGCCACTTCTGAGGCAGCATGTCTCACAGATAGAGAGGGTCTCTGCGGAGGCGGGGTCTTCGGGCCTCATTAGGAGAAAGTGGTTATGGCAACGCGTCCCAGCACCGTGCGACCCGATGAATCCGTAGGTCGACTGATCCGCTTGTTCGATCTGCAAAAAGCGGCGTTCCGCTCCGATCCCATTCCGTCCCTTGAAGAGCGCCGCGACCATATTCGGGCGCTGTCCGCCGGTGTCATGCGCCACCGTCGCCGCATCAAGGATGCGCTACATGCTGATTTCGTTTGGCACCCCGAGGGGGTAGCCGACCTAATCGAGGTGCTTGGAATTGCCGCTCGCGCAGAGTATGTCATCGGCGAGCTTCCGCGCTGGATGTCCGCCGACCATCGGTCCATCGACCCGGCACTTTGGGGATCGGCGACAGCGTCGGTTCGGTACCAGCCCAAGGGCGTGATCGGCAACATGGTGCCCTGGAATTTCCCCTTTGATATTGCCTTCGGGCCGCTCATCGAGATGCTGGCGGCGGGCAACCGAGTCATCCTCAAGCCGTCCGATCTCGGCCCCGCAAGCGCCGACGTGATCGCCGAAATCACCAACGAGTCGTTCGCCGAAGATCGGGTTGCGGTCGTCACAGGCGGCCTGGAACTCGCGCAGCGCTTTCCGACGCTCGCTTGGGACCATCTCATGTTCACGGGCAGTCCGGCCGTCGGCCGACAAGTCATGTCCGCCGCCGCCAGGAATCTGGTCCCCGTCACTCTGGAACTCGGCGGCAAGTGTCCCGCGATCGTGTCGGAAGATGCGGTCAACAGGGCAACCGTCGCTAACATCGTGGGCATGAAGCTGCTCAAGAGCGGTCAGGTCTGCGTCGCTCCCGATCACGTCTACATTCCACGCAAACTTCTGGACCGCTTCGTGACGCTCGTCGATGAACATGTCGCGGCCGAGCTGCCGCAATACACTGCGAGTCCCGATTCCGCCGGTATCATCACCGAGCGCCATTTCGACCGGCTGCTGTCACTCATCAACGAGGCGCGCAATGCCGGCTGCGTCATCGTCCAGCCCGAACGAGCAGCGGCGCCTGATCGCGAGAGACGCCGGTTGCCGCTCACGCTGATCCTCGATCCGAATCCGGCTCTGCGGGTCATGACGGATGAAATATTCGGTCCCGTACTGCCGATCATCCCATATGACACGCTGGACGAAGTGATTTCGCGCGTGAATGGCGGGGAGCGGCCGCTCGCCTTGTACGTCTACGCCCAGGATCCGAAGTTCAGCGATCTCGCGCTGTCGAGTACGACGAGCGGCGGCGCCTGCGTCAACCTATCGCTGCTCCATGGCGCCATTGCACCCCTGCCGTTCGGGGGAATCGGCAACAGCGGTATGGGTCGTCACCACGGGATCGAGGGATTCCGTGAATTTTCCAATCCGCGGGGCGTCTTCATTCGGGGCGAGGGGGGTGCAATCGATGCATTCAACCCTCCCTACCGAACGCTCGATTCGATCGTAGCTCAATCCTTCGCACCCGAAACAGGAGTCAAAGGGAGTGCACCCTGATTCCGTTGGCGGTGCTGACAGAGTGCTGGTCGAGATAGGCGCGAATTGGTAGAGGCGTTGCCTGATCAAAAAGAACGCGCATCTAGCCGAGTCTAAGCTGGCTGTCTATCGAGACTGCGAACGGCAAATTCAATGACTGCCTTGACTTGCTCACGATTGAGCCCGTCGTACCATTGCATGATGTCGTCGACACTGGCGCCCGCTTCAAGGTTTTCGAAGATGGCCGATACCGGCATCCGTGTGCCTTTCAAGACCCATGCGCCGCTGACTTTGCCCGGGACACTTTCTACGGCAGAGCATTGTGACCAATCTAGAGTCGCCATACCAAGTAGCCTACATTCCATCGTTGTTCACTTCGAGCGGTATTCCCAGCACCTTGCCGCTCTCCATGTCGGCAATGCGGCGCCGTGTCTCATCCTGCCAAGCCTTATCGACTGACGGATCGACTGCACCGCATTCGGCGCGCAATATCCTATCGACCAGATCGGCCACTGCATCCTCGGGGCCAATCGCTGGCCTCTTCGACGATCTGATCTGCGCTCAATTGCATTTCGTGAGTCTGCATCGGTGCTCAATTGCCTGCAACATTGTGCCTGGTGCGAACATGAAATTTTGGGTGAGTTTTACGTGACTCAGTGCTGCTTCGTTATGCTTCGTGGTGCTATTTGCAACGAGCGCCACGCGGTAAGTTGTTGAAAAGACTTAGACTAACTTCTGACGCACTGCACTCATAATGCCGAGGTCGAGGGTTCAATTGCGCTTCGAGCGGGCCCGTTTCCCCGCCGCTTTGTCCAGCAGCGCGAGTCCCTCCGCGAGTCGCCCGCGCCCGCGCTCGGCGCGCAACTGAAAGCGAGTTTCGGCATCGAAGTCCGCCAACAGAATGGTGGCCATCTCTTCAATGAGCTTGGTCACGCTTACCTTACGAGACTTCGCAACTAGCTTAAGGCGTGTCCGTTTCTCCTCCGGAAGCCGTATGATCAAAGCGCTCATGCTTGCTCCTTAAACAGTTGTGTCGGGGTAACCACCGAAATGTGCGGAAACCTTAATTCCCCACCACGCAGATGCCGTACGTTACGCGTCACGAGATAGTCGGCTCGCCCTGCGACCGCCAATTCCATGAGGTGATTGTCCGCCTCATCGCCGAGATTGGGCCGCCAAGCATAGTAAATTCGTGTCCACTGGCAGATCGACAAAAATACATCCAAGAGGGCTTCGCGCTCGGCGGCCGTTAAACGTGCTTTGCGCCAAATCGATTCGCGGCCCAACACAACCTCGTGTTCGGCAAGGAGCGCCGCTCCCATGAGAGGTATAAAATGTCCTTCGAGACAAAGACGCAGCACACGATTTGCATGGCCTGAGCCGCAAGCGCCGGCTACCCACACATCCGTATCGACTACGATATTCACGAATGCAATGATTGCATATATGCAATCAGGCAGCAAACCAGAAAGACTCATTGCCGATCCATATCAATCCGACGACGCGCGTGCAAAAAAGACATGGTCAACCGACGCTGCTCCGCCCCTCGAGGACACGATCCACGATCATGCCCGCTATGGGCAGGGCGGCAGTGGCAGCGGGGGACGGGGCATTCAGTACGTGCACGCTACGTGGCGTGCCGACCAACATGAAATCATGGACGAGCGTTCCGTCTCGGAGTACAGCCTGAGCGCGGATGCCGGGGCGATACGGCAGCAGATCCGACAATTCCAGTTCCGGACAGTATTTTCGGCACTCGCGCAAATAACGTCCGCGGGACAGCGAAGTGTGTAATTCCGAGATGGCAGACCGCCAATGGGTTCGGATTAGGCGCCAAAAGCCCGGGAATTGGAGAGTATCGAGGGCGTCCCGCAGACCAAAGGCCAATGGGTCGTACGACTCCCGCCCAAGGCTGAGTACGGCATTGGGACCGACGGTGACTTCGCCGCCGATCATGCGGGTCAGATGTACGCCGAGAAACGGCAGATCCGGGTCCGGTACCGGATAGATCAAATGCTTGATCAACTCCGATTTGGTGTCCGGCAATCGAAAATATTCTCCGCGGAACGGTACGATGCGCATATCGCATCGCAGTCCAGATGCTCGCGCCAATCGGTCGGCTTGCAGGCCAGCACAGGCAATCAACTGACGTGTGCGCACGTGCTCTCCGCTTGTGAGCGTCACGGTAATGCCGTTGCCATCCTCCTGGATGCGTTCGGCCTCGGAAGCGGTCCGAATCACGCCACCGAGCCGACGACAGTCGGCTCCCATTGCCTCGGCGACCGATTTGTAGTCGACTATCCCCGTACTCGGCACCAATATTGCCGCGAGGCCCTGGATTGCCGGTTCCACTTCCTGCAACTGGTGGCCGGTTAAATCTTGAGTGCCAATCTCATTGACTCGGCAGCGGGTTTTTAGATCGGCGAGGCGGCCTACCTCCACCGGATTGGTGGCAACTATGAGCTTGCCGCAGACGAGCACGGGAATGCGGTGTTCCGCGCAGAACTCCTGCGTGGCTCGGTTTCCTTCACGGCACAGACGCGCCTTCAGGGAACCGGGAGCATAGTAGACGCCGGCGTGTATGACGCCGCTATTACGTCCGGTTTGGTGCGAGGCCAATCCATCATCCTTCTCAAGAACGAGTACACCCGCAGTCGGGCGGCGCAATAGCAGCTCCCGTGCGGTCGCGAGTCCAACGATGCCGCCACCGATCACGCAGAAATCGTATTGCATCAGAAGTGGCAGCTCGTGAATCGGCGAACGTTGTGCCGCATGTCTAAATGCTCGTCGGCAAAGCGTGTCACGGGGACAAGACTTTGCCGGGATTGAGAAGTCCCTGAGGGTGAACCAATCGCCTGGCAAGTCACCGCCTAGCCTGTGACTCCCGGTGCCAGCGGGCGCGCAGCGCTCCAGTGCTGATGCACAAACGATTGTCCATGCACCGCATCGGCGATTGCCAGGCCAAGGTCGGACACGGAAATTCCGGCTGGATGACCGTCTTCGACCGGCAGCGTATCAATGGTGGTGCGGTATTTTCCGAGCACTTCGGTCTGGCCAAGCAGCCAGGGGGGCGACACGAAGCTCCAACGGAAGGAGTTGTCACAGATGAAGAACTCGAGTTGCGTCCGACCCCCCATGCCCTTGCCAAAAATCTCATCAATCTCACGATACCACTTGTCGATGATTTCCCCCGTAAAGTTGGCATGCGGATCCTGTGACGGGTCGGAGAGTATTCGCTCCCGTTGTTCGGCCATCTCGCGGAAGACCTCAAATCCACTGTATCCATACAGCCGGCGCCAATGAGCCGGCGATCCGGCATTAAAAAACCATTGTGGCCACAGTGGGTCCTCGAACATTTGAAAGCCGCGCGGCGTCCACAGGCTCGATGCTCCACCGACATTCATGAGGTAGGCGTCGGGCAAGAGTTCCTTGAAAACGCGCTTGATGCGCCATGCCGCCTCGACCAGTCGCATATAGGCAGGGTAGGAGTTGTCCTTGGGCGCAAAGGCGACGACCAATGCGTCATGGCCGGGCAATGCGGCCCGCAATTGGTCGAAATTGAAGATATCCGCTGGTCTCGCTATGAGCCGCGGGTGAGCGGGCAATTTGTCGGTATTGCGCTGGATGGCGGAGATGGTGTGGCCATGATTCAAGAGATGGTGGGTCACCTGGCTGCCCACGGTACCGCTCGCACCAATAACGGCGATTTTCAATGCTGTTCTCCTCGACGCAGATTCACGGAATCAGTCAGCCGGTAACGGGCAGAATCAATTGAGAATCGAACCGGCCGCCGCAATGCAGGACGTGTCTCCCACGATTGACGGTTTCCGGGCCTGGTATACCGGGCATCTCCGTACCCGCCATTCTTCTGCCTGAGATGAGTAACTGGAGTTGTTCGCCCGCATGCCACCGCATTCCGAGCGGCCAGATCTGGATATCGACGGGGACGATTTCCCCAGGGTTTAGCCGTTGGACCTTATCAAAAGTGTGGTACGGCTCACCTGCAGTCGAGCGTCCCGGATCGACGCCACGCATTGAAGCGCGCTGCATGCCCTTGGCGCCGGTGAACACCATCATGGCGGATAGTTGCTCGAGATCTTCCGGAAATGCCGGTCCATTTGGTGGTGGCGGGACAAAGGTTCGTACGCCCACATGGCGGCCAGACCGATCGAGTTTTCTCACCTCGACATAGAGATCAAGATCGTTCGTGTCGGCCGCCGAGACCCAGAGTCGGAGCTTGATGTATCCAGCGATTTCCGTATCGGTTTCGAATGTGTGAGAGAAGCGGGCGCGGCCAGTCGGATGGTCGGCGTCATACTCGAGAGTTTCAGCTTGGGGGGGATTGGCCGTATCGAGAGTCCCCGTGCACGCATTCAGGTGCAGCGACCGGTATTGTGTGCGCGCAAGTGGGAACTCGGCTTCAGCGCGATCGACGATGTCCTGTCCGCCCGGATCCAGAATTGCCATCCGCACGCGCGGCGTGGTTTCCCAGCCGTTGCCGATTCCCTTGAGGAAATGGTCGAAAAACATTCGGAGATCTTCGACTCTGGTGTAATAGTCTTTCCACTCGTGTGAGTTGTGAATTCGCAGCCACTTGCGGTCGGAGGCGATGCCCCGCCACGCGTTGAGGGTGCCGATCCCATGAATGGCATTCGTCCAGCTGCCCACCGCGTACGTCGGCACCCGGATGCTTGCAAGATCAGCAATCTTGTCGCGCCAGTAATCGTTCATCGTCGGGTCGGCGCGAACCATCGCCGCCACGTCCTCGACACCGCCCCCTCCGGCAAACATCGATAGCATGTGATCGTTGAAGCCGCTGTCCGGGATCCCACCGCGGACCACGTCGCACCTGAACAGATCCGACCAGCCCTCGCAAGGAGCGATCGCCGCCAGATGCGGCGGTTGCTCGGCGGCCACGAACCACTGCACGATCGCAAGCCAGGACGTGCCCGTCATGCCCACCTTGCCGTTGCTCCAGGGTTGCCCCGCGATCCACTCCACCAAATCGTGGCCGTCGCGCCCTTCCTGGCGACCCCAGCAATGGATGTCACCCTCTGAGCGGAACACGCCACGCGCATCGACATTTATGACGGCATAGCCGAGAGCGCACCAGTAGGCGGGGTCCGGGCCTTCGAACATTTCAAGGCCGGAGACGCTTTCAATCGGTATGCCGCCTCGAAACGGAAGGTCGTCAAAGCCTATGACGCCGCCCTGCTTGCCATACGGCCCCCAGCTGACCAGCGCTGGTACCTGGTCCTTGGTGTCGACAGGAAGAAAAATGTCCACATAGATGCGAATACCGTCGCGCATCGGCACCGCAACGTCCTGGTGCATGACCAGGTCGCACGGTAATGGCATCGCGCCGGGGCGCACGCTACTGCCCTTTGTCAGCCGCTTCCGGGCCGGTCTGAAGCCCGGGTAACGAGCGGCAGGATGGTCGATGGGACGTGTCTTTCTAAATCGTAGGGATAAGGCGTCCGCTTTGTTAGGCATGGTTGGCCACCCATGGTGTTCCTGAAGCAACTCGCTCTCTCAGCGCACGCAGCGCATCGCAATCACTGGAGGCATCCGTTGTGGACATGTCTTGCGCCGGCTTCTCCAACCGGGAATTGATTATAGAGGCCGCTGAGCCCCGGTCTCAGTAACCGATACATTGCATCAGTGTCCATGATTTGCAAATACGAGATGAATTAGCAGATACTCCGAAATTCCTGATATCGTTGATTTCATCGCTAGGCGGTGTCCGGGAGCATTCATGGCCAGTCTTACGCACATGGGCGTCTTTACTGATCGTCCCGCTGAAATGGAACAGTTCTACCGCCGTGTCCTCGGGTTAGTCGTGTCCGATTCAGGCGTGGGGAATCATTTCAAGCGCCGCATTACGTTCATGACTGGCCATCGAGAGCACCACCATCAGTTCGTTTTGGTGGAGCGTGAACCCGGAGATCCGCCCGGTGGCGCTTTATTTCAGGCCTCCTTCGAAGCGGGCACCCTCGAAGAAGTTCGGCACATCCTTGCCCGGGCTCGCGGTGCTGGTGTGACGGACTTTTCTCCCCTCAGTCACGGAAACTCCTGGTCGGTCTATTTTCAAGATCCCGACGGGAACATGGTCGAAATCTATACCGATACTGGATGGTACGTACCGCAGCCATTCGGCGATCCTCTGGACTTATCGCTGGCGGATTCGGAACTGATTGCGATCAACGACGAACGACTGCGTCAGGTGCCAGGCGCAAAGCCGCTGGCGGAGTGGGTGGAGGAGATCGGTCGACGGATCGAGGAGGCACAAGTTTGAACACATTGATCGAGATACGTAAAACGGTCATTCATCTCGAAGATGTTTGGCACGACGGTGGACCTCGCGTTGCACTACCCTTGCGTAAGGGCGCAATTGCTGCTGTGGTGCGTAATCCGTACGCCGGCCGCTATGTCGAGGATCTGAGCGAGTGGATGAAGGTGCTTGATGGCCTCGGTGACAGCCTGGCCGGTACCCTGCTTTCCGCCCTCGCGCTGCGGCCGGACAAAATCGAATCCTTCGGCAAAGGCACCATCGTCGGCGTCAATGGGCAGATCGAGCATGGAGCCGCCTGGCACGCACCGGGGGGTTCTGCAATCAAGCGTCTCTTGGGTGTAAAGGGGTTTGTATCCGCCGGCCAAATCATGGGCAGCATCGGCGAACGGTTGCACATTCCGCTGGTGAGCGTGCACAGCCCGTGGGTCCGGAGTCACTTCGATGGCGTCGATATCAGCGTATCCGACGCTCCCAAACCCGATGAGGTGCTTTTTGCGCTGGCCATGGCAAATGGTGGGCGCATCCACGCACGACTCGGCGGATTGACGTTCGCTGAAGGGGCCAAGGGCGAAGGTCCAAAATTCTGATCAACCAAGGTGCCGATTGAAAAGGTGGAGTCACCATGAAGTTTGTGAGCTTCGAGTACAACTCAAGAGCCAGTTACGGCCTCGTTAAAGATGGATACATCATCGATCTGGGCGCAGGGCTGGAAGCGAAGTGCCCGGACCTGAAAACATTCATTGCACTGCCGGACTGGCAGGCGCGCAGCGAGGAGGCCCTGGCGAGATCAGGGGATGTTCCATACGAGTCCGTCGCATTGCTGCCAGTGATTCCCAATCCGGGGAAAATTCTGTGTGTGGCGCTGAACTATCATGATCACGTTGCGGAGGCCAACGCGCATCTTCCGGGAGGTCGAGAGGTTCCCAAGCATCCGATGATGTTTGCGCGCATGGCCGAAACGCTTGTGGGGCATCGAGCCAATATCGTCCGCCCCAGGGTGTCGACGCATCTGGATTACGAGGCGGAGCTGCTGGTCGTCATCGGCAAAAACACGCCGCGCTACGTCAAACCGGATAATGCATTGAGCTATGTGTTTGGTTACAGCGCGATCAATGAAGGCAGCATTCGAGATTACCAATTCCACTCCCGCCAACTGACGCCAGGGAAAAACTTTGAGAATTCCGGCAGCACTGGCCCGTGGCTCGTAACCAAGGATGAAGTTCCTGACCCGCAGAACCTCGATATTGAATTCAGGCTCAACGGCAATCTCCTGCAGAGCGCCAACACCGCGGCAATGATCTTCGGCGTTGCCACGCTGATCAGCTATATTTCCGAATGGTTGCCGCTCAAGCCTGGCGATATGATTGCCAGCGGAACCATGGGCGGTGTCGGTTTTACGCGCAAGCCTCCCATATTCATGCAGCCCGGTGATCGTGCTGAAGTCAGCATCAGTCGTATCGGCACACTCGTAAATGGGATCGCCGAAGAATCCTAGGGCTTGGGTCGGAAATTCATCGGAAACAGAATTGATGCTGATCTGGATCGAATTTCTCTAATGTGAGCAACGCCGTGTCACCACAACCCAAGAAACCCAGGACCGACCAATCCAACCACCGCGTACCGGTCGCTTCTTTGTCTACTCCCGGGAATGACGGAGAGCCGGCCAATTTGCGTGTCCGGCTGCGTGAGGACGCTATCGGCGGCATTCTCGTCCCCGGCCAGCGCCTGAAGCTCGATGAGCTGCGCGCTCGTTACAACGCCAGTGTCGGCAGCCTGCGTGAAGCCCTGGTGCAATTGGTGTCGGAAGGCTTTGTCGTAGCGGAACCCAATCGCGGATTCTGTGTCGCCCCGATTTCGTTAGCTGACCTCGACGACATTACTGAGCGGCGTGTCGAGATTGAGCGACAGGCGCTGACGATGGCGATTGAATACGGCGATGATCGTTGGGAGGCCAATTTGGTGGCTGCTTATCACATGCTTGCAAAGATCGTCGTGGAAAAAAATTCTGCAGCGCTTAGGCGAACCTGGTGGGAGCGCCACAACGTATTTCACGAGGCGCTGGTCGCAGCTTGCCCCTCGCCTTGGTTATTGCGGTTTCGGGAAGTGTTGTTTGATCACTCCCACCGGTACCGGTCACTCTCCCTGCAGCATAGTGCTTCGCCGGGTCGCATCGATGAGCATCGCAGTCTGACGGAAGCCGTTCTTGCGCGCGACACTGTGAAGGCCTGCAATCTAATCGAAGATCATATTCGCCGTACGGCTATGAATGTACGGAAATGGGTCGCAGCGAACGGCGCTGAATAGCGTACCGGGAGCATCCGATGGCCATGAGAAAAGAGGCTGGCCATCCCGGAAGAATATCCCGTGATTGCGGCGCATTTGATCGAGGACAGCGTCTTAGTGATTTACGATTGGATGGCTTTCGCAGCAAACGAGCCTGCCCGCAATCTTGTTTGCTGTGACCGGGGCGGGTCGAGCAAAACTCAAACTCTCTCGGCCTGATTGACCCCCGCTTGCTCGTGACGAATCTTGCGTTGAAGAACTCGGCGAGCGAGAACGCCTCCTCGGTCGTTTGAGAGTATTAACGGAACCATTTCCCAAAAATCTTTGTTTCCCATATTTCTTTGTATGTCTTCAAGCACCACGCCATCTTCCGACTCGAAGATCTGGGTGGCCCGTTCTATGTGCCTGCGATCACTAACGTCAAAGAAGTAGTGGGTGCTATGTTCGGTTTCGGGGGTCATTATGTGCGCCGCGACCCTCTTGTGCACCGATACGCTGCTCAATTTAGATCCCTCGTCGCCGATCGGGTGAGATTCGCTTCGAAGAATCATCGCCCCCGGGGCATGCCATGTCACTTCCAGGTCGGTGTGTACGTCCTGCGGATTCGATGTCGATCTGTTCATTACGATACCCTTGCCATCGAAGGACCATTTTATGTTGACTATGTCGCCGTCTACCTGCGACTTAGGGTGGGATCTGGCTGTCTCTCCTTCGGTGCTCAGTGTCGTCCCATGAATGAAGTCGGCATGACTTAGGTCCAAGATGTTATCGCACAGCAGCTGGTAGTTAGCCTTAGTAACAAGATGTCCTCCTGCCCGTGCGGTTCGTGAGGGCGCATCCAGAAAGGAGAAGTCGGGTATCAGTTTAGGATCAGCCAAGTCGGGACTGCCCGGCCAAATCCAAATCGCACCATACCGCTCGGCGATGGGATAGCTTGGAACATATGCTCGCTCAGGTATTTTCCCTTCGCCGTGCGGATTGTGCACGCACCGACCGGTCATGTCGAAGCGGAGCCCGTGATAGGGGCACTGCACGATGCCTGCTACGAAGCGACCCTCGCTAAGAGAAGCGAAACGATGCGGACAGATGTTGCTGATCGCCGCGACGGCGCCGCCTTCGCTCCGCATGAGCAGCACCGGCTTTGCCAGCAAAACGCGACGCATGCGCGCACCGGGAGCCAATTCGCTGGCCCATGAGGCGACGTACCAGCAATTTAAGAGGTAGGGGTGTGACAATTCCATTCTCCTTGGAGTGCACAGCAGGTTCTAAGGCATCGTGAAGAGGGGATCGGCTACGAACGTCGACTCCGGCTACCCACCGGTGCGGCTGGCGCTGGGGACGTAGTGCCGAGCAGGGGATCTGTAGTGCGATTCTCTCTGCCGACAACCCATTCCCCAACAACGAAACCGCTCGGGGTTTGCGTCCCCAGAACAGTTCAGCACCGCGCCACTCGAATTGCGTTGGATCCACAATGAGATTGCCGAATGCGTGGCGCAGATCGGCGGGACTGTGGTAAGCGAGATCCAATGCTCCACCGCTGCACACGCAGAATCATGTTCGTTTGACCTCTTGTTTTTTCTCCACAGTCCAAGCGACGGTAGAATCCGCGTCGTTCATAAGAAAGTCAAGAATTAGCAAAATACGGGAAAAAGGTATTTGTTCAGCCGCGGTTGGGCGATGCCACCCCTGAAGAGACCACGTACGACTGTTGCAGGTGTGACAAAATTATTGCATTATCGGAATTTTGACGCGTAGCGACATCTTCTTACGCTTGCGAATCTGTTGGGCGTTTACGGCGTTCCGACCCTGCTCAACGAGCCCTGTCGGGCCACAGTAGGAGCGGCGAGCCGGTGCGCCCGGGAGATGAGTTGACGCTCTGCATCACCGTGCTCGCCTCGCGTATCTCTTCTGCGGGCACGGTCGGCATCGTGCGGTGGCGGTTGGAGGTCACGAATCAGGACGATATCCGCGTGCTGAATTTGATCGCTACCAGTTTTTTCAACGTTCCGGAGGCGCGGCAATGGTACGCAACGGGCGGCACGCTTCACAGACGGGGGCTGGATTCAAATGACGACATTCGAGAGGGCTGAGATTCCGTATGGAGCCTATTGGTCCACACCGTTCGCGAAATGGCAGGGCTCATTGCAGCATTTGCATGCGCTACGGTTTGCGGCGCATGTCGCGAGTCGGGAAATGGCGAAGCGCGGAGTCAAGGGCGGTGATATCGACTTCGGCGTCTTGGGCACCACGGTTCCGCAACATCGCTCCTTTTTCGGTGCGCCCTGGCCGTTCCACGATATGGGAATGGCGCATGTCGCCGGACCGACCATCAATCAGGTGTGCGCGACCGGTGCTCGCGCACTGCTCGCGTGCGCCGCAGAAGTCGAACTCGGCATGGCGCAGGTTGCGCTATCGCTGACCGCGGATCGAGTCTCGAACGGCGCCACCGTCATCTACCCGGCGCCCGCGGGACCGGGAGGGACCGCTCAAGCCGAGAATGTCGTGCTCGAGAGCTTTTCCAGCGACCCTGTCGGCGGCCACTCGATGGCGCAGACCGCCGAGAACGTGGCGGCGAAGCTCGGGCTGTCGACGGCAGAGCAACATGATCTGGTGTTGCAGCGAACCGCACAATATGGCGCTGCGCTCGCCGACGATCGGACTTTCCAAAGGCGTTACATGACGTTGCCGTTCCCGATACCCAAGCCCAATTTCAAGGGTGATGTGGCCGCGATGCACGGCGACGAGGGCCTGACGATGTCGACGGCCGAAGCGCTCGCGAAATTGAAACCGGTGTTGCCGAACGGTACGCTCACGTTCGGCTCGCAGACCCACCCAGCCGATGGCAACGCCGGCATCATCGTGGCTCATCGAGACCGCGCGCGGGAATTTTCGTCGGACCCTGCCATCCGGATCCGCCTGCTCGGTTTCGGACAGGGACGTGCCGCACTCGGGTTCATGCCTGAAGCGCCGATTGCGGCGGCCCACGCGGCGCTGCGAAATGCGGGCCTCACACTCAGTCAGGTGCGTAGCGTGAAATCGCATAACCCATTTGCCGTAAACGATCTGTGCTTTTCGCGCGCCACCGGCTGGCCGCTCGAGCGCATGAACAATTTTGGCTGTTCGCTGATCTGGGGTCACCCCCAGGCGCCCACCGGCACCCGCTCCATCATCGAACTGATCGAGGAACTGGTCGTCGCAGGGGGCGGCATTGGGCTCTACACCGGTTGTGCCGCTGGCGATTCAGGCTCTGCGGTGGTCATCGAGGTGAGCGAGAGGCGGCCCGGCGCATGAGCGGGGTACCCATACCCGGCCGATTTGCGCCGGTCAGCATCAACGTGCGTCACGCGCCCGACGGCGCCATCACACTCTCCAACCGGCTTCCGCTCGGTCCTTACCCGGACACGCTGATTGACGTGCTGCGATTCTGGGCGACGAGCCGGCCTGCGGCGCCGTTCCTGGCGGAGCGGCGCCCGGGCGCCGCAGGTAGCGGCGGCGTGTGGAACTTCATTTCGTTTGCCGAGATGTGGGCGCGCACGGAGGTGATCGCGGCGCGGCTCCTCGGTGTCGGGTGCGGACCGGAGCGGCCGGTGTTGATTCTCGCACCGAACAGCATCGCCCATGCCGAGGTCATGCTCGCCGCGATGCGCGCGGGCATTCCGTGCGCACCCGTGTCTACTGCGTTCGCCCTGATGGCCGGCGATCTGACACGGTTGCGGCACGTGACTCGATTCGTCACGCCGCAAATGGCAGTGCTGCCGGAGGATCCGCAGTACGATGCAGCCGCGGCGGCCATCGCCGAAACAGTGGGCGTGGTTATCCGAGGTGGGACGTGGGATACGCTGCCCGCGATCCGGCCGGATGAACTGCGGCGGGCGGAGGCTGCCATCGGTCCCTCGACGGTGGCGAAACTGCTGTTCACTTCGGGCTCCACCGACGCTCCCAAGGCGGTGCCGAACACCCACCTGATGATGTGCTCGAACCAGGCCGCATTGGCCGCAATTTGGCCCTGCATCGCATCCGGGCCGCTGGTTCTGGTCGATTGGCTGCCATGGAACCATACCTTCGGCGGAAATTTCTCCTTCAATATGGCGCTCACGCACGGCGGCACCCTGTACATCGATTCCGGTAAACCGACGCCGGGCTTGCTGGCCGCCACGTTGGCGAATTTGCGTGAAGTCGCGCCGTCGCTCTACTTGAATGTGCCGGCCGGGTTCGAGGCGCTGCTGCCTTATCTGGAAGCCGATCGGAATTTTGCGCGACACCTGTTCTCGCGCTTGCATCTCGTGTTCTGTGCCGGTGCTGCCTTGCCTCAGCACGCGCGAGAGCGCCTGGACGCATTGTCTCAAGCGGTTCGGGGCGGCGCGGTACCGATCCTCACCGGCTGGGGTTCGACCGAGACCGCGCCCTGCGCCACGTCCGTTTACGCGGACAATGCAGTTGCCGCGAACATCGGTTTGCCGATGCCTGGGACGGAGGTCAAGCTCGCGCCGGACCAGGACAAGTTCGAGCTGCGTGTGCGGGGACCCAACGTGATGGCCGGCTACTGGCGCACCACGGGCGCGTCGGCCGCCGTGTTCGACGACGAAGGCTTCTACCGGATGGGCGATGCCGGAAAGCTGATCGATCCGGGGAGCCCTGAGGCGGGAATCGTGTTCGACGGACGGGTCGCCGAGAATTTCAAACTGCGCTCCGGCACCTGGGTACATGTCGGTGCGCTGCGGCTTGCAATACTCGAGGCCGCGAGGCCGTGGGTTCGCGACGCCGTTATCACGGGTCACGACCGTGAGGAAATCGGTGTTCTCGTGTTCCCCAACGTTGCTGCATGCCGTGAACTGGCGGGTGGGCAGGTGGACGATGCCGCACTGGTGGCGCACCCAGCGGTCGTCGCGCGGCTTCGCGAGTGCCTGCGTGAGCAAAATCGCTGCTCCGCCGGCAGTAGCACGCAAGTGTCATGTTTCGCGGTTCTTGCGACACCCCCGCGCGCCGAATTACACGAAATCACGGACAAGGGCTACGTCAATCAGCGCGTGGTGCTAAAGCAAAGGTCCGTCGCCGTCGAGCTGCTTCATGGACCTTCGGGGCATCGCGTGTGACGGGGACCGCGGAATGCGTGGATGAGGAATAGACGCTGTTTCGGGCGCACTTCGCGAAGCCCCATGCGTTTCAACCAAAGGAAAGCAATAACAATGCAAATTCATCGAATCCTCTTGATCGTCACCTGCGGAGCCGCAGTGAGCGGCTTCGCCGTTGCCGAGCCGGATTCATCTTGGCCGATGTACAACAGAAGCTACAACGGACAGCGCTTCTCCAATCTCGCAGATATCAATACCAAGACTGTTTCCTCGTTGCACGAACTTTGCCATGTGGAAGTCGCCTCCGGTGGTTCGTTCGAAGCCGGCTTGGTCATGTTGGATGGCGTTCTATATGCCACCGCAGAACAGGAAACTATCGCTATTGACGCGCGGGACTGTTCGATTCGATGGCGCTCCTCTTATGTGCCCGAGGAGGATGTCTTTGCAAAGATGAGTCGCGGCGTTGCGTTGTATAACGGCAAAGTGTTCCGCGGAACGGCGGATGCGCATGTGCTGGCTTTGGATGCCAAATCCGGCGGTGTGCAATGGGACGATACCGTGGGAGACTGGCGTCCAGGCGAGTCGGTGACCGGCGCACCGTTGGCATGGAACGGACTGATATTCACCGGCATATCGGGTAGTGAATTTGGCATCAAAGGCCGCATCACGGCGTTCGACGCACTCAACGGTCGCGAAGTGTGGCGCTTCAACACCATACCGACAGGCAAGGAAGTCGGAGCCGAAAGTTGGAAAATTGCCGGGACCGCTTCGCACGGTGGCGGAGGTAGCTGGTCGCACTTTGCGCTGGACCCCATAACTGCAGAACTGTTCGTGCCGGTTGGAAACCCGGCCCCAGATTTTGACACCCGTTCGCGGCCGGGAAGTAATTTGTTCACGAATTCGGTGGTGGTGCTCGACGCCCGAACCGGAGCTCTAAAGTGGTGGTTTCAAGTAGGACCCGGCGACGGATTTGACTACGATATTTCGGCGGCACCGATATTGTATCGGGACAGCTCAGAAAACGACGTGGTTGCCGTGGCTGGAAAAGACGGCTATTTGCGAGCGATAGACCGCAGGACCCACGCCCTGCGCTTTAAGACAGCTGTCACAACCATCGAAAGCTCGAGACAGAAGCCCGACGAGACTGGCGTCCATGTGTGTCCGGGTGCGGGCGGTGGCGTGTTGTGGAACGGGCCAGCTTATGACGCCTCGCGCCGAAGCCTATTTGTGGGAGCGGTGGATTGGTGCGGCAGATACACGGTTTCGCCGATGACTTACAAAACCGGCGAACTGTATTTTGCGGGGCACTTCGATATCGACCCATCCGCAAGTGGTTGGCTCTCCGCGATCGATTCCGATACGGGCGCCGTGAAATGGCGCTTTCATGCCGATGCCCCGGTGATTGCCGGGGTGACGGCGACTGCGGGCGGGCTTGTAATGACGGGCGACAGTGCGGGAAACTTTTTGGTACTGGACAGCGGTTCGGGCGCCTTGCTAAAAAAGATAGCGACGGGCGGGGCAATGGCGGGCGGAGTAATCACTTACGGCGTCTACGGCCATCAATATGTGGCGGTGACCTCGGGAAACGTCTCGAGAACGGCCTTCGGTGCGCTCGGCAAGCCCACCGTCATTATCATGACGACCGAGCATGCCGATTTGTCACCGCCATTGAGCGCAGCGGAGCGGGGCAAAGTTTTATACTCGCGCAACTGTATCGCATGTCATGGCTTATCCGGCAAAGCCGTCAGCAATCACGATTTACGTGGTGTTACGCGGCTCCACGTAATCGAGACCTTGAAAGCACCCAAGCCCCCGATGCCTAAAATGTTTCCCGGCCTGCTTAACGAGCAAGACCTCACCGACTTGGCGGAGTATCTCGCCTCGTTCAAGTGATGGTGACAGGGGTCGTCCGCGGCGCTGCTTTGTTCACAACCAAGAACCACCGAAAACATTTCGGCAAAATCTAAAACGGATAATGTCGCGGCGGATTTTGGATGGTAATCCAACACAGTTCGGTGAATTCGGCAATGACCTCGCGTCCGCCGAATTTGCCGTAACCGCTTGCCTTGTTGCCGCCGAAAGGTGTTTGCGGTTCGTCGCCTATTGTCGGGCCATTGATATGAACCATGCCGCAATCCATGCGGCGCGCGACCTCAAGCGTCCGCGTAATGTCGTTACCAAACACGGCGGCGGAAAGGCCATAGTCGGTGTCGTTGGCGATTCGGATGGCATCCTCGACCCCCTTCGCTCTAAAGATGGATACCAGCGGTCCGAATCCTTCTTCGGAATGAATGTTCATCTCGGAAGTGACACCGGACAGTATCGTAGGAGACATGATGGTGCCGGCATTAACACCGTCAAGCAATACGCTCGCCCCTTTGGCCACCGCGTCCTGCACCAACCCTTCGATTCGCATGACTGAGTTCCGGTCGATCAACGATCCGACCACGACCGGCGCGACTCGCGGATCGCCGACTTTCAGCGATTTCGTCTTGGCGATGAATTTCTCGAGAAACTCATCTGCGATGGATTCGTCGAGAACTACCCGCTCTGTGCACAGACAGCCCTGGCCTGAGCCGGCGAACGCGCCGAACGCGGCCGCGTTTACGGCCTCTTCGATATTCGCGTCATCGAGTACCACGATCGCCGACTTGCCGCCAAGCTCCAGCAGCACGGGTTTCAGATGACGCCCGGCGCTTTCGGCTACCAAACGTCCAACTCGAGAAGAACCCGTAAAGTTGACGCGCCGAATCGCTGGATGGGCGATGAGCGCGTTTACCACGGCTGCGCCGTCGGCTGGCGCGTTCGTGATGATGTTGCAGACGCCGCTGGGGAAACCCGCTTCTTTTAAAATGCTTCCCCACATAGCGTGCGTGGCTGGGCACATTTCCGATCCCTTGAGGACAACGGTGTTGCCGCAGGCAAGCGGATAGGCAATGGCCCTCGCTGATAACAACATCGCGGCGTTCCACGACGCAATGCTTAGGACAACCCCGGCGGGCTTGCGCACGGTCATGGAAAAGACTCCCGGAATATCGCTTGGTATCGTGTTACCGGAAATCTGCGTAGTTAGCGCGGCAGCTTCCTGGAACACTGCAATGGAACCACGGACGTTGAATATGTCCGCGAGACCGTACGTCGCGGTTTCCATGTGCACACGCTCCAAGAATTCTGCCTGGCGCGACGCGAGTGTGTCCGCGACCCGCAACAAAAGCCGGCGTCGCTCGGCGGCACTGGTCAAGGACCAACTGGTGAATGCCGATGCCGCGGATTCTGCCGCTCTTCGGGCATCGGCCACGGTAGCCGCGGCGGCGCGCGTGGCGACTTCCCCGGTCAGGGGATTAAGCCTTTCGAACGTCGCGCCGTCTGCCGCGGCCACGTCGGTGTTGTCGATGAACAGCTGGGATGAAAATTCGTTGCGCATAGATTTCATTGTCCATTCCTTGCAATCGACCACTCGCCACTTCGATCCAAAAGTACTGTTAATAGCAATTGCCAGTATAAGAGGAATGCGCGAGCCAATGGAGCCGAATTAGCCAAAGAGCGTGATGATGTACGTAAACATGGAGCAAAAATGGCGAATAATAGTAAAGGGAGTCACAAGAGAGTTAAGTTGATGTGCCGTATCGGCGACGATGGCGGGCGCTGCACGCTGCACGACCACCTCGGCGCCGATGGGATTGCGTGGTTTTAACACCGCGCCGCCGCGCGCTGGCACGTTTTTCCCACCGAAGACCAGCTGTGCTGCGAATCGGTGTAATCTTTTTCTTGATATATCGGAAAAATGAGTTATTGTGACGCACTCGGGGAACGAGCAAGACTGCAGAGGCGCATCGGCCTGGGTCGTGTCCACATGACAAGAATGCTGGCAAGAAGCGACGGAGAATGAGATGACCACGACGCGTTTCGTATTCGGCAGCATTGCGCTCCTCGGATTGGCTGCCCCGATCTGGGCAGAGACCGCAGCGGTCGGAGCCGCCGACACTTCATCGGCGCAACTCGAAGAGATCGTCGTCACCGCCCAGAAGCGCGTTGAATCCAGCCAAAAGGCGGCCGTCGCGGTCAATATCCTGTCGCCCGAAGCCCTCGCAGACGCGGGCGTTACCGACATCATGAAGCTTTATCAGGCGGTGCCGGGCGTGAAAATCGACTTGTCGTTGGGACAGTCCGTGCTGTTCCTGCGCGGCGTCGGGCCGCAGATCAGTTTTCCTAATTACGGAGCGCCGGTGCCTATTTTGCAGGACGGTCTCGAGGTCCTGCGCGAATCAACCTCCGCGGGCATTTTCGACTCGGCGCGGGTCGAGGTGCTGCGCGGACCGCAGGGAACCCTGTACGGCCGCAATGCCGTGGGCGGCGTCGTCAACATCATCGCAAACCAACCGGTG
>CAYRAC010000004.1:0-1683 GCA_964422045.1 uncultured Steroidobacteraceae bacterium | reverse complement strand
AGGTGGGCAGCGGCGGCCAGGGCACTTTGAAGTGGCTGGTGGGGGCGTTCCGGAATTGGTCCAACGACCCCTTCTACGCGCAGGTTTTTCCAGCGACCAGCCAGCCCGCCTACTACCCGGTGACGCCGCCCGGTGTTCACGGCTTCCCGCCGATTCCCGGCGCGTACGTCAACGTCACCGAACCTCGGGTCGAGTCCGACGCCTATGCCGCGTTCTCGCAGGTAACCTATTCGCTGCTCGATGATCTGCGAGTGACGGGGGGCTTGCGATACTCCTCGGACACCGAAAAAGGCGCTTCGGGCGATGCGCCCAACTTCGTCGTATTTCCAACACCGCTTGTTGCGCATGATGTGAAGGAGACTCATGTCGACGGCAAGATCGGCGTCGACTACGACTTGTCGGCCACCTCGCTCCTCTATGGAAGCGTACAAACCGGTTACCTGCCCGGCGGATTCGATCTAAGCCCCGCCCCGCACTTCAACGCGGCGACCATGCTCGGCTATGCACTCGGGTCGAAGAACCGCTTCCTCGACAATCGCCTGCAGGTGAACGCGGAGGGCTTCTACTACGATTACAAGGACTATCAGCTTTCCTACAACGATCCCAACACCGGACAGCAGCTGATCCTGAATGCGCCCAAGGTCGTGATCTACGGACTGGATCTGGACTCCATCTTTCAGCTCACGCAGGCCGATCGCGTCTCCGGCAGTCTCGAGCTTCTGAGCGCGAAGATCAACGAGTTCACCTCCCCGCCTTCATTTACGACGGTGATGGACTGGGCCAATTCCACCGTTCTCTTGCCAGGGGGCAGCAATCTGCGCGGGTATGATTTGATCGAGTCGCCGCACGTGTCATGGAACCTGGCCTACGAGCACACTTGGACGTTTGCTGCGGGAGCGAACCTCGCGGCGCGCGTCGACAACACGTTCGAGAGCTCCCATTGGGGCGAGTTCGAGCACCCGGTGGGCACGCTCTCGCCCGCAGCGTACAAGACCAATTTCAATCTCACGTACTCGGCGCCCGAGAATCGATGGCACGTGACTGCGTACGTCTTGAATATGGAAAACGCCGTCAGCTACGGCCAGGGCGCGCCTATCGGCGGGGTATTCATCTTTCCGCCGCGGACGTATGGGGTGAAGCTCGGATTCAACTTCTGAAGGCGCGCTATTTCCCTCGCGCGCGGCGCTTGCGCCCCGCAAGTACGAGTTTGCGCAGGCGTTTCGCGGACTTGCGCGACGCCTTGCGGGCGGGCACGCCGGCATGAAGAGTGGGTGCAGCTTCGGCGCCGTTGCTCTTCAGCGCCGCGGTGAGGTCATCGCTCGCCTGGCTCACCTTTGCGGTGAGCAGAGAGAGCAGCTCCGGATTCTGGTCCAGCAGCCGCGCGCGGATGACCAGGCCGATGCTGCCGAGAATGGCATCGTCCGGACCGAACACGGGTCCGGAAATGCCGACGAAGCCGCGGTCCACCTCCCCGCGGCTGACGGAGACCACGGCTCTGCGCAGCTTGCGCAAGGTGCTCTGAAAAGCCTTCCAGGTCGACCCTAGCCCGGCGGCGGCGATCGCCGCGCTGTTGTCGTCGTAGTAGCGGTGCAGGACGCGCGGTGGCAGATGGGCGAGGATGACCTTCGAGGCGGCGCCGCGGATGAGCGGCATCGGCCTGCCACGTTCGTAGCTCACCGCGAA
>CAYRAC010000003.1:3725-29514 GCA_964422045.1 uncultured Steroidobacteraceae bacterium | reverse complement strand
AGCGGCGAGAATCCCTTGTGCACCTCCGAGGTGATGTAGTTGAGGATTTCCATGAGCTGGTAACGCTCGAATGTCCCAGCGCGCGGCGCGAGTCCGGATTCCGGTTTCTGATCGGCCAGATATTGGACGATGGCCGGTCCTTCGGTCAGCACCCGGCCGTCGTCGAGCTCGAGCGCGGGCACGGTGCCCTTGGAATTGATCGTCAGATAATCCGACCCGGAGGCGGTTTTCTTGCTGGCGTTATCGATTTTCTCGAGCGTGTACGGCAGGCCGGCCTCGAGCAGCACGATATGCGGCGAGAGCGCGCACGCACCGGGAAAGTAATACAGCTTCATAGAAAGGTCCTTTGATTGGCGGAGGATTTGCAGCGATTGTACGCGCTTTAAGGTGTGGCGATAATGCGCCGCGCGCCGAGGAAGCCGCGCGCGTACGGCGGTGCGTCGAGCGAGTCGACGCGGATGACGCCGCCCTTCGAGGGCGCGTGCACGAAGCGATCGGCGTCGATGGCGATGCCGACGTGCAGCTGCTTGTGTGCCAGATGCATGAACACCAGATCGCCGGGCCGCAATTCGCCGCGCGCGATCGGCTCGCCGATGCGCAGCTGTTCGTGCGCGGTGCGCGGCACGTGAAGGCCGGCGCCGCTCGCCGCATATTGCACCAGGCCGCTGCAATCGAAGCCGCCGGGCGCGGCGCCGCCGAAGCGATACGGCTGACCGCGCATCGAAATCGCGGTGTCGACCATGAGCGTGCGCGGGCTTGGGCTCGCGCGCGGCAGCGCAGCCGCAGCGGGCGAGGTTGCAGCCGGCGGCGTCGATTTGGCGTTGGGCGCCGTACTCGCGCAGGCAGCGAGCGCGATCGACAAAACGGCGGCGAGCGCGGCTCTGATCACACCACAGTCGTCGCCAGAGCGGCGCCGACAATGCCGGCTTCCGAGCGCAGGGTTCCTATCACCAAGCGGGCCTCGCATTTGAGTTTGTGCATGAATTTTTCGGGCTCTTCGGTGATCCCGCCGCAGAGCACGATGAGATCGGGCCACAGCAGTGCATGCATTTCCTTCATGACCAGATTCAACTGCTCGGTCCATCCGTCCCAGTCGAGGTTCTGCTCGATCTTGGCGCGGCCGGAAGCGCGGTGTTCCGCCTCGCGGCCCGCGACCTGAAGGTGGCCGAATTCAGTGTTCGGCACCAGCTTGCCGTCGACGAACAGGGCGCTGCCGATGCCGGTTCCCAGGGTCAGCAACAGGACGGTGCCGGGCACATCGCGGGCGGCACCATAACGCAGTTCCGCGAGACCCGCGGCATCGGCGTCGTTGATGGCGACCACCGGGCGGCGCAGGCGCTCGCTCGCGAGCTCGCCCAAGGATTTTCCGATCCATGCCTTGTTGAGATTCGCCGCGGTACGCACCGTGCCCTTGATTATCACGCTCGGAAATGCGAGGCCAACCGCATGATCGCCCGGCACTTTCGCGACCACGCTGTGCAAGGCGCTCAACAAGGAGTCGGTCGAGCCCTGCGCGGGTGTCGGTGTTGAGAATCGCTCGCCCACAAAAGCGCCCGAATTCAAGTCCACCAGCGCGCATTTGATGGACGATCCGCCGACGTCGATGCCGATAGCCAAGGGGGAAGTAGTCAACTTTTATTCCTCATTGTGAGGTTCGCTCACCGTCCCTTTGTCAACGCCCCTATAATAACGCCTAATATGAATACGATTGATACCCAGTTTGCCAACCGTCGCAATGTGGCTTTACAACCCGGCACCCTGCAGGCGGCGCTGCTGGACCGCCTGACCCGCACTCTCGGCAAGAACCCCGCTTCGGCGACTCAACGGGATATTTACGATGCCTTGTCGCTTGCCGTGCGCGAAGAACTCACCTTGCGCTGGCTCGCCACGCAGCGCCGCGTGGCGAATGCGCACGTCAAGCGGGTGTGTTATTTCTCGGTCGAGTATCTTCCGGGCCGCTCCTTGTTGAACGCGCTTTCGAGCCTGGAGGGGGGGCTGCTGCAAGAAGCCCGGGTCGCATTGCACGATCTGGGTCATGACCTCGATGACATTGCCGCGCAGGAGGTCGATCCGGGCTTGGGAAACGGCGGCTTGGGCCGCTTGGCGGCGTGTTTCCTGGACTCCCTGGCGACCCTGCAATACCCGGCCGTCGGTTACGGCATCCGCTACGACTACGGTATCTTCACCCAGGTCATCGGCCCCGACGGCGGCCAGCGCGAGGTGGCCAGCAGCTGGCTGCGGCTGCGCAACGTCTGGGAAACACCGCGCGGCAACGTACGCTACATCGTGCGTTTCGGCGGCCGAGTCACCTCCGCGGAAAATGCGCAGATGGGCGACCTGCATCGCTGGGTCGATACCACGGACATATACGCCATCGGGTTCGATCAATTGATCCCGGGCAATCGCGTCCCGACCGTCAACCACTTGCGGCTCTGGTCCGGCCGCGCCGTGACCCCGTTTCACATCGATGCGTTCAACGCAGGCAATTACGCCGCCGCCGTGCAAGAGCAGATCGAAGCCAAGAATCTGTCGCGCGTGCTGTATCCCGACGATTCGACGCCGCAGGGCAAGGAGTTGCGGCTCAAGCAGCAGTACTTTTTCGTCAGCGCGAGCCTGCAGGATATCCTCGCAACGCATTTGAGCGAGGGCCGTTCGCTCGCGTCCATGCCCGACTCGATCGCGATTCAGTTGAACGATACCCATCCCACGGTTGCGATCCCTGAACTGATGCGCCTGTTGATCGACGAGCACGGCTTGACGTGGGCGGAAAGCTGGCAAATCACCAGCGCCGTATTCTCGTACACCAACCACACCTTGTTGCCCGAGGCGCTCGAGACCTGGCCGGTTGCGATGTTCGAGCGGCTGCTGCCGCGGCACTTGCAGATCATTTACGTAATCAACCGCGATTTTCTGCAAGCCGTTGAAACGCGCTACCCCGGCGATCACGAACGCCGCCGGCACCTGTCGATCATCGACGATGCCGGCGATCGGCGCGTGCGCATGGCGCACCTGGCCGTGGTTGGCAGCCATCGGGTCAACGGCGTCGCGCAGCTGCACTCGGATTTGATGCGCAAGCACGTGTTCTGCGGTTTCGCGGATATGTTTGCGGACCGGTTCATCAACGTAACCAACGGCATCGCGGTGCGCCGCTGGCTGAAGCAGTCCAACCCGGGCCTGTCCGCGCTCCTGACCGACCGCTTGGGGTCGGCGTGGGAAAATGATCTCGAAGAGCTGGGACGGATTGCGGGCGATGCCGACAACGCGGAGTTTCGCCGGCAGTTTCGCGGGGTGAAACGCACCAACAAGCGGCGGCTGGCCGACGAGGTGATGCGGCGAACCGGCGTCGAGATCAGCGTTGATTCCCTGTTCGACGTGCAGGTGAAGCGAATCCATGAGTACAAGCGTCAATTGCTGAATTTGCTGTATGTCGTGACCCGCTATCGGCATATTGTCGACAATCCGCACGCCGACATCGTGCCGCGGACGGTGATCTTCGCCGGCAAGGCGGCGCCCGGCTACGCGATGGCCAAGGCGATCATCAAACTCATCAATAACGTCGCGCGTACCATCAACACCGATGCCGCCGCGCGCGACAAACTGCGCGTGGCGTTTCTACCGGATTACGATGTCTCGTTGGCGCAGAAGATCATGCCCGCGGCGGATCTGTCGCAACAAATCTCCACCGCCGGCATGGAGGCATCGGGAACGGGTAACATGAAACTTTCGCTGAACGGAGCATTGACCATCGGCACATTGGACGGAGCCAATATCGAGATTCGCGACCATGTAGGCGCGGAAAATGTATTCATCTTCGGTCTGACGGCGGACGAGGTCGCTGCGCGGCGCGCCGCCGGCTACCAGCCGCGGCACGAGGTCGAGGCCAATCCCGATTTGAAGGCGACGCTCGACATCATCGCCTCCGGTTTCTTTTCGCCGGGCCGTCCCGACGATGCCGCACCGGTCATCAGCCGACTGCTGAGCGACGGCGAACCTTTCTTGGTGCTCGCGGACTTCGCCGCCTACGCCAAGGCGCAACAGCAGGTGGATGCGTTGTACCTCGAGCAGGACGAATGGAGCCGCAAGGCGATCATCAACTGCCTGAACATGGGTTATTTCTCGAGCGACCGCAGTATTCGCGAGTACGCCGACCGAATCTGGGCTGTGAAACCGGTGATCTGAGGGGAAACGATTGAGCGACTCGAGCTTGAGCGACTTCGACCTGTATTTGTTCGGCGAGGGCAAGCACGAGCGCATCTATGACAAGCTCGGTGCGCACCCTTACAGCGACGCCGGCACGAGCGGCACTCGATTTGCGGTATGGGCGCCCAACGCGGAGCGGGTCAGCGTGGTGGGCGACTTCAACCACTGGGACGGCGGCGCGAACGTGATGCGCAGCCGCGCCTCCTCCGGCGTGTGGGAATTGGCGATTCCCGGCATCGGGCTCGGCAGCGCATACAAGTACGAGATCCGCGACCGCGCCGGCGGCTTGTTCGTCAAGTCGGATCCGTACGGGTTCGCCATGCAGCTGCGTCCGCAGAACTGCTCGTTGGTTGCCTGCCTCGACGGCTACGTCTGGGGCGACTCGCAATGGCTGGCAGAGCGCGCGCGCCGCGACCCGCTGCGCACGCCGTTCAATGCCTTCGAAGTACATTTAGGATCATGGCGCCGTCCGTGGCACGCGCGCAGCCCACCGTTCATGAGCTGGCCGGAAGCGGTCGAGCAGTTGATTCCATATGTCGTCGACATGGGCTTTACGCATATCGAGTTGATGGGCGTCGCGGAGCATCCGCTCGACGCCTCGTGGGGTTATCAAATCGTCGGCTACTACGCCGCCACCGCCCGCTACGGATCACCGCACGATCTCATGTACTTCATCGATCGCTGCCACCAGGCGGGGATCGGCGTGATCCTCGACTGGGTGCCGGCGCACTTTCCCCGCGACGATCACGGTCTCTCGTATTTCGACGGCAGCGCGTTGTACGAACATGCGGACTCGCGGCTCGGCGAGCACATGGAATGGGGGACGAAGATTTTCAATTACGGCCGGCACGAGGTGCGCAACTTCCTGGTCGCGAATGCGCTGTTCTGGTTCGATCGGTATCATGTCGACGGGCTGCGCGTCGACGCCGTGGCGTCGATGCTGTACCTGGACTACAGCCGCAAGCCCGGCGAATGGCTGCCGAACCGCGACGGCGGACGCGAAAATCTGGAGGCGATCGATTTTCTGCGCCAGATGAACAATGCGGTGCACGCCGCGTTTCCGGGCGTGCTGACGATCGCCGAGGAATCGACCTCGTTCGCCGGCGTGACGCAGCCGCCCGAATACGGCGGCCTCGGTTTCAATTTCAAGTGGAACATGGGCTGGATGAACGACAGCTTGCGCTATGTGGCGCTCAACCCAATTTATCGGCGCTACAACCACCAGTTGATCACATTTTCATTCGTCTACGCCTGGTCGGAGAATTTCATTCTGCCGGTCTCGCACGACGAAGTAGTGCACGGCAAACGCTCGCTGCTCGACAAGATGCCCGGCGATGAATGGCAGAAACGCGCTAATTTCCGCTTGTTCCTCGCCTACATGTGCGCGCATCCCGGCAAGAAGCTGCTGTTCATGGGTTCGGAATTCGGTCAGTGGCAGGAGTGGCGCGACTACGAACAACTCGAATGGGCGCAGCTCGCGGTGCCGCAACACGCGGCCTTGCGCGATTGCGTACGCGAGCTGAATCTTCTGTACCGCTCGACTCCGCAATTCTACGGCAGCGATTGCGATCACAATGGGTTCCGCTGGGTCGATCTGCACAATGCCGACGAGAGCATCTGGGCGTTCTCGCGTCGCGCGGTCGGTACCGATGGCGGTGCACCGATCACCTGTGTGTTCAACGCGACGCCGGTGCCGCGCGATAACTACGGCGTCGGGGTGGCGGACCTCGGGTCCTATCAGAAAATATTCGATTCCGACGACGCGCGCTTCGGCGGCTCGGGATACAACAAGCAATCGCAGATGAGCGCGGCGCACGATGGCGCGCAGGGTTATCCGCATTCCGTGCGCTTGAGCTTGCCGCCGCTCGGCGCCATATTCTTCATCGGGCCCGTATAGTGAAGCCTATTCAGGCCGGGTTGCCGCGACCGTTGGGAGCCGCGAGGAACAAGCGCGGCGTCAATTTCGCAGTCTTTTCGAGCCATGCGACCCGGGTCGAGGTCGGCTTATTCGACCCCGCCAGCGGCGCGGAACTTGCCCGCTTCGATCTGCCGGCACGCAGCGGCGACATTTGGCATGGGTTGCTCTCTTCGCGGCGCGCGGGCACGGAAACCCATTATGCGTTTTATGTGCATGGACCGAACCAGCCCGAGAAGGGTCATCGCTTCGATGCCACGGCGCCGTTGATCGATCCCTATGCGCGCGCACTGTCCTGCGGCTGGCCGCTGCGTGCGCGTGTCGTCGACGGCAGTTTCGAGTGGGGCGCGGATCGGCCGCCCGCCGTTCCTTGGCGCGATACCATCATCTATGAACTGCATGTCAAGGGCTTCACGCAGCTGCATCCCGCGGTACCCGCAGAGTGGCGCGGCAAATACCTGGGACTGACGGTGCCGGTGGTAATCGAACACCTCAAGTCCATCGGCGTGACGGCGGTGGAGCTGTTGCCGTGCCAGGCCTTCGCCAGCGAGCAATTCCTGCGCGACCGGCGCCTCAGCAACTATTGGGGCTATAACTCCGTGGCGTGGTTCTCGGCGGCGAACGAATATGCGGTGCGCGATGCAGTCGCCGAATTCAAGGCGATGGTCAAGGCTTTGCATGCGGCGAGGATCGAGGTCATTCTGGACGTCGTTTTCAATCACACGGCCGAAGGCAATGAAACCGGCCCGCTGCTGTCGCTGCGCGGCCTCGACAATTCGGTGTATTACCGCCTCATGCCGCAAGACCTGCGCTTCTATGAGAACGTCACCGGTTGCGGCAACACGGTCAATTGCGAACACCCTCAAGTGCGCACCTTGATCATCGACTGCCTCAAATACTGGGTCGACGAGATGCACGTGGATGGCTTCCGCTTCGATCTCGCGACCGTCCTGGGGCGCGAGGGCAACGGCTTCAACCAGCACTCGGCCCTGTTCAAATCGCTGCGCGCCGAGCCGTCGCTCGCCTACGTCAAGCTGATCGCCGAGCCATGGGATGTGGGGTGGGGTGGCTATCAGCTCGGGCGATTTCCCGCGGGCTGGTCGGAGTGGAATGACCGTTATCGAGACGCGGTGCGCGCGTTTTGGCGGCGCGACGCCGGCAAGCTCGGCGATCTGGCCGAGCGCTTCGCCGGCTCGAGCGATATTTTTCGGCATGATGGCCGCAAGCCGACCGCCGGCATCAACTTTCCAACCGCGCACGACGGCTTCACGCTTTACGACCTGGTCTCCTACAACCAGCGGCACAACGAGGCCAATCTCGAAAGCAACGCGGACGGGCACAACGAGAATTTGAGCTGGAATTGCGGCGCGGAAGGCCCGACGGACGACCCGGCGGTGAATGCGCTGCGCAAACGCCAGATGCGCAATATGCTCGCCACGCTGTTCTTGTCGCAGGGCGTGCCCATGCTGCAGGCGGGCGATGAGTTCGCGCGCACGCAGCGCGGCAACAACAACGCCTACTGCCAGGACAACGAGATCTCCTGGGTCGATTGGCACCTCAAGAGCAGCCACGCGGATTTGCTGCGCTTCGTGCAATTGCTGGCGCAGTTGCGCCGCAGGCACGAAGAATTTCGGCGCGAGACCTTTCTCAAGGGTGCGACCTCGCGCGCCAGCGTCAAGGATGTGACCTGGTTAAACGTCGGCGGCGCCGAGATGAAGCAAGGTGAATGGCACGATGGGAACCTGCGTACCTTAGGTGTTTGGTTCGGCAAACGCAGCAATCTCGAGGGACGCCTGTTGTTATTGTTGAACGCCAGCGACAGCGCTCAGGAGTTTAGTCTGCCCGCCGTGTCGGCCGACGGGCCGTGGATCCGCCACTTCGATACGGCCCTCGACGGCACAGAATCGCAAAGCCTCGGTCAGGCGCGCGGCTACCGGCTCGAGCCAAGCAGCGCCGCCCTGTTGGAGTGCTGAGATGGATCAAACGCTGATCGAGAGAATGGCGCGCCTGCGCGGCATCGGCGATGCCTATTACGATTATCGGGGCGAGCTCAAGTATTTCGATCTGGAGACGAAGAAGGCGCTGCTGCGCGCGATGGGTTGCAAGGTGGATGAGCCTGCGATCCTGGCGCGCGAGTTGAGCGAGATCGAGGTGGCGCGATGGCGCAAGTTCCTGCCGCCGGTGGCGGCGGCTCACGGCCCGCGCATCGGCGTCGACGTCAACGTCGCGGCACGCGATTTCGGGTCCGTGCTCACCTGGTCGGTGCGCCTCGAGGATGGTTCGCGCCGCGAAGGCACGATGTCGACGGCCGATTGCCCCGAGATTTGGCGGGGTGAAGTCGAGGGGTCCTGGATCACCCGCCGGCGCTTCGAGTTGCCGCTCGATCTGCCGCCGGGCTACCACGAATTGACGGCCAGGACGGCCACGAGCGAGGCCGATCGGTGCCTGCTGATCATCTCGCCGCCGCAATGTTTCGAGCCCAAGCCGGTCGCCGCCGGGCGTCGGCTGTGGGGAATCGCCGTGCAGCTGTACACGCTGCGGTCGCGCGACAATTGGGGAATCGGGGATTTCAATGATCTCAAGCTGTTGATTCGCTGGGTGGCGCTGCATGGCGCCGGCTTCGTCGGCTTGAATCCCCTGCACGCGCTTGCGCCGGCGGATCCGGACAGGTCGAGTCCGTACAGCGCTTCGAGCCGGCATTTCCTCAATGTGCTGTACATCGCGGTCGCCGCGGTGCCGGAATTCGCCGACTGCGCGGCGGCGCACGCACGCCTGGCCGATCCGGCCATTGCGCGTCGCTTGCAGGAATTGCGCGCCCGCGACTTGGTCGACTATCGCGGCGTCGCCGAGCTCAAATTCGAATTTCTCGAATTGTTGTATCGCGATTTTCGCGATCAGCATCTGGCATTAGGCAGCGCGCGGGCACGGGATTTCCTGAAGTTTGTCGATGCCGGCGGCAAGCCGCTGCAGATGCACGCCCGCTTCGACGCCTTGGACCGCTATTTCCGCGCGACCTTGGGGGTGGCCTCCGGGTGGCTCAGTTGGCCCGCGCAATACCGCAACGTGAACGGCAAGGCCGCGGCTCGATTTGCCGACGCGCATCGCGAGGAGGTGCAGTTCTACGTGTACTTGCAATGGCTGGCGCATGAGCAACTCGCTGCCGCGCAGGCTCTGGCGCGCGAACTTGGCATGCCCATCGGCCTGTATGGCGACTATGCCGTGGGCAGCAATCCATCGGGTTCCGAGACCTGGGTCGATCAGCTGAGCTATCGCATGGGTGCCGAGATCGGTGCCCCGCCCGATCCGTTGGCCTTGAAGGGCCAGGGTTGGGGCATACCGCCGCAGGATCCTTTCGTCATGCAGACGCAGTGTCTGCAAGGCTTCGTGCATCTGATACGCGACAACATGCGCTACTACGGCGCGCTGCGCCTGGATCACGTCATGTCGTTGTTCCGTCTGTGGTGGGTTGCGGCCGGTTCGTCGCCCACGCAAGGGGCTTATGTGCATTATCCGCTCGAGCAGCTGCTCACGGTACTGTCTTTGGAAAGCTCGCGCAGCGCCTGCTTGGTGGTCGGTGAGGACCTGGGGGTGGTGCCGGATGAGATGCGCCGGGCCATGCCCGAGTACGGGCTTTATCATTACAAGGTGCTGTTGTTCGAAAAATTGGCCGGCCGTTTCCGTCGTCCCGACGAGTATGCGCGGCACGCCTTGGCCACGGTCACGACCCACGACATGCCGACCTTGCGCAGCTACTGGGAGGGGCGCGACATCGAGTTGCGCCGCCGCCTGAATTTGTACCCGAGCGCTGAGGTCGAAGCCGATGTGCGGCGCGAGCGCGAACACGACCGGCAATTGTTGATGGCGGCGCTCGCCGAGCAGGGACTCAAACCGGCTGCGCCGGCAACGGCGTTCGAACCGTTCACCGCCGAGCTCGCACATGCCCTGCACCTGTATCTCGCGCGTTCGGCGACCGCGCTCGCGGCGCTGCAAATCGAGGACCTTTTGGGCATGATCGACCCGGTGAATGTGCCGGGTACGGATAAGGAATATCCGAATTGGCAGCGTAAGGTGACGCTCGACATCGAGGAGCTTGCGGCGCGCCCGGACCTGGCGGCGCAGCTTGAGGAGATTCACCGCGCACGCGGCTAATTGCGCCTCATATGACAGATTGGTCATCTCGCGAACGGCTGCCGTGCGCCCCTGTCTCAAGGATGTATCGTGCTCGATCCCGTATCCGCTTTGCATATTCTCGGGCGCGCCGGCTACGGCGCGAGCCCGAGTTCCCTGCGGGAACTTTCGGACGCAGGCGCTGCCGCGTGGATCGAAACACAGCTGGCGCCGCGGCCGGACCTCGACGCCGATTGCAATGAGCGCCTGCGCGCGGCGCGTCTGCGCATCAAGTACCCGGCGGGCGATGGCTGGACAGCGATGGATGCGGCCCGACCGCTGGCGACGCTCGATGCTCCGATCTCGACGTTGTGGCACCTCGTGGATCACAAAAATCCCATGCACGTGCTGGAACGCCGGCGGCCGCGCGACGAGGTCATCGCCGCCACGGTGCTGCGCGCCGTGCACAGCCGCTGGCAGTTGCGCGAGGTCATGTGCGGCTTCTGGCACGATCACTTCAATGTCGATGCAGCCGGCAGCGAGGCGATCGGGGTCGCGTTGCCCGCCTATGACCGCGATGTGATCAGACGGCACTGCTTCGGCAACTTTCGCGAGTTGCTCGAGTCCTGCGCGACCAGCGCGGCGATGCAATACTATCTCTCGAATCGATCCTCGCGTGCCGGATCCGCCAACGAGAACTACGCGCGCGAACTGTTCGAACTGCACACCCTGGGACGCGCTGCTTACCTCAACGATCGCTACGATCGCTGGCGCGAAGTGCCCGGCGCGGAGCACGGCAAACCGGCGGGCTACATCGATCAAGACGTCTATGAGGCGGCGCGCGCCTTTACCGGCTGGACCATCGAGGACGGCACTGGCATCGATGCGCATCGCAAGCTGCCGCAGAGCGGACAGTTCGTGTACGTGGAAAACTGGCACGACGGCTATCAGAAGCGGGTGCTGGCCACCGAGTTCGACGCCTTTGCGCCGGCACTGGCGGATGGCCGGCAAGTGCTCGACCTGGTCGCGGCGCACCCGGCAACGGCGCGCTTTCTGTGCGCCAAACTTTGCCGCCGTTTTTTTGGCGAGGATGCGCCGGCTCAAGTCCGCGAACGAATGGTGCAGGTGTGGAGCGCACACGTCGAATCGCACGATCAAATCGCGCGCGTGTTGCGCACCTTGTTGTTGTCGCGCGAATTCGCTGCAGCGAACGGCGCAACCGGCCGACACGCGGCGGCGAAAGTCCGCAGGCCGCTCGCGCTCGCGGCGGCCTTCGCGCGCGCCATGGAAATCGATCTGGTGTACACGGTCGAGCTCGGCAATGAAATTTCGAGCGCGGGTCAGAATCTGTTCGGCTGGCCGACGCCGACCGGGCTGCCCGACAGCGCGGCGCCGTTTCTCAGCTCGCAGGCCATGCGGCATCGTTGGTCGATGCTGCTCGGCCTCGCGGAGAACAGCTGGGGCAACGGCGCGATCGCAAGTCCCGCGGCCGGCAGCGCGCTGACCACGCAGACCGCAACCGCCGCCCTGTTTACGCGCCAGCTTGGGGTGGTGCCGCAGGAGCGCGTGTCGGCCATCGTGTCCGGCTGCGGATGGCCCGCCGATGAGCCGCTGCAGGCGAACGGCCCGGCCGACGCGCCGCGCCGCTGGGCGCGCTTGGCGGCCTATTGCGCGATGACGCCCGAGTTTCAGGTCAGCTGAGGTCATCGATGGCACTATCGCGCCGCTCCATCATGCAAGCCGCCGCGTTGGCCGCGGCTTCCGGCCTCGTGCCGCTCCCGGGACTCGGCCGGCTGTCGTTCGGGGCGCAGTCCCTGGAGGACCGAATCCTGGTCGTGTTGCATTTGCGCGGCGGCTGCGATGGCTTGAATCTGCTGTCGCCGGCCAGCGATGCCGAGTTCATTGCAGCACGTAATTCCGATTTACGGGTGCTCGCCGAGGGCGACGAGGCGGGACATCCCATCGAGCACTCGCAGGAAGCCGCGGTGGAATTTCGGCTGCACGCGGCGGCGAAGTCGCTGGCGGAGCTTGCCGATGCCAAGCACCTGGCCTTCATCCATGCGGCCGGCCTGACCGATACCACGCGCAGTCACTTCGTCGCCACCGATATGATCGAGCACGGGGTTGCGGATGCCGCCTCCTTGAGTCGGACGTCGAGCGGTTGGTTGGCGCGCGCCATGGACACGCTGCCCGGTTCGCAAGCCGTGCGCGGCGTGTGCACCTCGAGCGCGCCGAGCGGGGTATGGAGCGGCGACTCGCGGGCGATCTCGGTCGCCGATCTCGGCAACGGCCTAAGCCCGCCCGGCGGCGCACAGACCGGGAAAGTGCTCGCAGGCCTCTACGATCAGTCCGCGGCGGGGGAAGTGGCATCGGCCGGCCGCGTCACCCTGGAGGCGATGAGCGCGATCGACGCGCGTCTGCCGCGCGATGCGCACGGTAAGTACGTCGCCTACGCGCCGCAGGCCGGCGTGAATTACGATTCCGCCTACGAGTTGGGCAGACCGCTCAAGACACTGGCCCAGCTCCTCAAGATGGATCTTGGACTCAAGGCAGCCAGCGTCGATCTTGGCGGCTGGGATACGCACGAATACCAACCGGGACGATTCCGCAATCAGGTGGAGCGTCTGTCGCAGGGTCTCGGCGCCTTCTACAACGACATGGCGCAGTTCCAGGATCGATTGACCGTCGTCGTGCTGACCGAATTCGGACGCAGGTTGCGCTCGAATCGCAGCAACGGCACGGACCACGGCCGCGGCAGCGTGATGATGGTGCTCGGGGGCAGGGTCGCCGGCGGCAAGATCTACGGACGCTGGCCCGGATTGAAATCCGAGCAACTGGAAGAGGGCGTCGATCTTGCGGTCGTCAATGACTACCGTCAAAGTCTCGCCGAAGTGATTGCCCATTGGCGCGGCCCGGCCTTTGCGTCGAGCGTCTTTCCCGGATTCAAATCCGCGGCGAAACTCGGGCTGTTCACGTAGCTGCCGAGCGTTCGGATTGCGCCTGCGCGCGCGCCGCAAAGACCCAAATACAGCCGCCGATGATGACGGCGATGGGTACGATTTTGACGGCTGACTCCAAGGATGAGGCGTCCGACAGCGCACCGATGATGAACGGCGAAGGCACGTCGCCGAGCACGTGAATGGCAAAAACGCTGAGCGCGATGGCGGTGGCGCGCTCGGTGGCCGAGACCAGATTGATGATGGCCGCGTTGACCGGGCCGGTCGACAGGAACAGGCACAGCTGTGCCGCCACCATCCAGGCCACATACACGGTATGCGACGTCGTGGTCAATGCCAGCCATACGCATGGCGCCGCCACCAAGGTCGCGACCGCGGATAGCCACAGATAGGCCTGGCGCGAATAGCGCGCACCGTAGTCGCCCAGCCAGCCGCCGACGAAAGTGCCGATGAAACCGGTGATGACGACGATGGTGCCGAAGCTGACGGTCGCCTCGCTGCGCGGGATTCCGCGCGAACGCTCGAGAAAGGCGGGCATCCAAAACGCCAAGCCGCCGAGCGCGAAGGTATAGGCGGCATAGGCCAAAACCGTGAGCACGTACGGCTTGTTATGCAGCAGCCGTCCAAAGGTCGCCCAGGTATCTTTCCCGAGGTTCGACGCCTTCTCAGGTGTAGCCGCGGCGGGCGCGGCGCCGGAGTCCGATGCTCCGCGCGGCGGGTCGCGCAGCAGCAGGCACAGCGCGGCCAGCAGCAATCCGGGTGCTCCGGCGACGAAGAACGCCGAGCGCCAGCCGTAGTGCTTGTCGATGAGTCCGCCCACCACATAGCCGAGCGCCGAGCCCACCGGAATCGCGCAAAAGAAGATGGCCATGACGCGGCCGCGGTCGCGCGCCGGAAAATAATCCGAAAGCAGACTTGGGGCGATAGTCACGTAGGCGGCTTCGCCCACGCCGACCGAAGCGCGCGCCAAGAACAGAGCGAGGTAACTTCCCGCAAACCCGGACAGGGCCGTGGCGAAGCTCCAGCACGCCACGCCGACCGCAATCAGGCGCGGCCGGGAACGCCGATCTCCCAACGCGCCGAAAATCGGCGCCGTCAGGGTGTAGACGATCAGGAACCCGGACATGAGCGACCCCAAATTTGCGTCCGAAAGTCCCATGTTCGAATGCTTGAGGCTCTCGGTGAGCGCCGAGACGATGTAGCGATCCAGATAGCTGAACAGATTGATGAACGAGAGCACGCCCAAGCCGAAACCCGCGGAGCGTACCCAGGAGTTATGTGTTTGATCGGTCACGCCCCGGTATAGTAGCAATGCGAGTTTGCAATTAGGCTTATTTGTTCGGCGGTTCTATGCTCATGCTCCGCAAGTCATGGATGTTCGGCTTTGCGGCGTTTGCTTGCACGGTCCTGTGGTTCACGCTGCTCGCGGGCCGGCCGCTGTTCGATCCGGACGAAGGGCGCTATGCCGAGATTCCGCGCGAGATGTTGAGCGGCGGCGATTGGGTGATTCCGCATCTTAACGCTCTCGTGTACCTGGAAAAGCCGCCGCTGCAGTATTGGCTCACGGCCGGAGCCTTGCGCGCATTCGGCGAGAGCGAATTCGCGGCGCGTCTCGCGACGGGCATTGCCGGCTATGTTGCACTTGCGGTCGTTTTTCTCCTGGGCCGTGAACTGTGGGGAGCCGAAGCGGGAGCGCGCGCGCTGCTCTACACGTTGGCCTCGAGCCTGTTCGTGCTGCTCGGGCATCAGTTGACGCTCGACATGTTGCTGTGTTGCTGCCTCACGGTGGCATTGGGTTGTTTTCTGATGGCGCAGGCGCGCGGCGATGCCGTGCGATGGCGCCTGTGGATGTTGGGCTGTTGGGCCGGCATGGCGCTCGGCGTTCTTGCCAAGGGGCTGATCGGTGCGCTGATCCCGGCCGCAACGTTGTGCATCTACAGTCTGTGGCAACGCGATTGGCGCGTTCTCGGCCGCTTGAATCTGCGCTGGGGGCTGCCGTTGTTCGCGGTGCTCGCCGCGCCGTGGTTCATCGCGGCGGCAGTCCGCAATGCGCAATTCTTGAGGTTCTTCTTCATTCGCGAACACTTGCAGCGGTTTCTCACGCCGATCGAGCATCGCACCGAGCCGTGGTGGTTCTTCATACCGGTGCTGATTGTCGCCATCATGCCGTGGCTGCCGCAGGCGCTGCGGGCGCTCGCCGCCGCGCTGGGCAAAGGTGCGCCGCGCGCTGATTTCGATGCGCCTCGGCTGCTCGGCATCTGGTGCGTTTTCGTCCTGGTATTCTTCTCGCTGTCCGACTCAAAATTGATTCCGTACATTTTGCCCGCGGTCCCGGCGTTGGCGCTGCTGTGCGCCAGCCAACCGCGCGCCGACAGCCGCGCGTGCCTGCTCGCGGGTGCGCTGCTCACCCTCGGTTGCTGTGCCGGAATCCTCGCCTACGCGAGCGGCCGCTGGAGTACGGCCGAAGCCCGGGCGCTCGTGCTCCTGATACGTCCCATGTTGTTCTGGACCAGCGCCTGCCTCGCGCTCGGCGCGCTGGCGGCGGCACTGTGCGTGCTGTCGGGCCGACGCCTCGCCGCGGTGACCGGCTTGTGCGGCTTTTGGTTCCTGGCGTCGGGCACGATTCTGCTCGCAGCAATTCCCGCGGCGGCATTGTTCAGCGCCAAGGATGTTGCGATGATATTACAGAGCCGGGCAGGGCCGGCGGACCCCATATTCGCGGTGCAGTCCTATCAGCAGTCGCTGGCCTTTTATTTGCGCCGGCCGGTCATATTGGTGGGCTATCGCGACGAATTCGACTTGGGACTGACTCAAAATCCCGAGCGAGGCATCGCGACCCTGCCGCAATTCGCCGCCACCTGGCTCGGCCTCGACGGCGGCGGCTTCGCGGTCATGCCGCCGCGAACTCTGGAGCGCTTATCCGCCCTCGGCGTGCCGCTGCACGAGATCGCGCGCTTTCCCGACGAAGTGATAATCAGTCGACGTTAATGGCGCGCCGCGCCGGATCATGGCCCTACGCGCGCGGCGCACGTTATACAATTCCCGCGGAGCGGTCCGAACTGCGTCGTGAATGCCATGCACCGTGATGGTGCGTGACGGAGAAATCCTTGTCGATCCACGTTGCCCTAAATCACGTCACCCACTATCGCTACGACCGCGCCGTGGGATTGAGTCCGCAGATTGTGCGGCTGCGGCCGGCCCCCCACTGCCGAACGCGCATTCTCAGCTACTCGCTCAAGGTGCAGCCTCAAGATCACTTCATCAATTGGCAGCAAGACCCGCAGGCGAACTATTTGGCTCGGCTGGTATTTCCGGACGAGACGCGCGAACTGAAAATCGAAGTCGATCTGGTCGCGGAGATGTCGGTGCTCAATCCATTCGATTTCTTTCTCGCGCCCTACGCAGAGCAATTTCCCTTCAAATACGATTCGACCGAGCGCCGAGAATTGGTGCCTTACTTGGTGAAGTCGCCGTTGAGTCAGCCGCTCGAGAGTTATCTCGGCGGGATATCCCGTGAGCGTTGCCGCACCATCGATTTCGTCGTCGGCGTCAACCAGCGCGTGGCCAACGACATTCGCTACCTGATTCGTCTCGAGCCGGGCGTGCAATCACCCGAGGAGACTCTCACCAGGAGCGCGGGATCGTGCCGCGACTCGGCTGCACTATTGGTCCAATTGATGCGCCATGTGGGGCTCGCCGCGCGCTTCGTCTCGGGCTATCTCGTGCAACTGGTGGCGGACGTCAAGGCACTCGACGGGCCGGTCGGCGCGACGCAGGACTTTACCGATTTGCATGCCTGGTGCGAAGTGTACCTGCCGGGCGCGGGCTGGATCGGGCTCGATCCGACCTCCGGATTGCTCGCCGGCGAAGGACACATTCCTCTGGCCTGTACGCCGGAACCCTCGGCGGCAGCTCCCGTGAGCGGTGCGGTCGATGAGTGCGAGACGACGTTCGAACACCGCATGAGTGTGCGACGCATTTGGGAGGCGCCGCGTGTCACCAAGCCTTACAGCGATGCCCAATGGAGCTCGATCGAGGCGCTCGGCCGCGCTGTCGACGCGGACCTGGAGAGTCAGGATGTGCGCCTCACCATGGGCGGCGAGCCGACGTTCGTATCCAGCGACGATCCGGATGGCGAGGAATGGAACAGCGCGGCGCTTGGCAAGAACAAACGCCGGCTGGCCGCGGACATCTATCGGCGGCTCAAGAACAAATATGCCCCCGCAGGTCTTGCGCACTTCGGTCAAGGCAAATGGTATCCAGGCGAGCAACTGCCGCGCTGGTCCTTGAATTGCTACTGGCGCAAGGACGGCGAGCCGTTATGGACGAAGCCGCAGCTGCTCGCCGACGAGCAAGCCCCGCAGGCGCTGACGGCGGAATCCGCGCGGCGCTTCCTGACACGAGTCGCTGAGACCTTGGCGCTCGATCCGAAGTTCGTATTCCCGGCTTACGAAGACGCATTTTATTATCTGTGGCGCGAACGGCGTCTGCCGGCCAACGTCGATCCGTTCGAGTCGCGATTGCAAGATCCTATGGAGCGCGAGCGCCTGGCGAAGATCTTCGAACAGGGCATGGGGCAGACGATCGGCTATGTGCTGCCTATCGCGCGCACCGCCGAGGATGAGCGATGGCGCAGCGGAGCCTGGTTTCTGCGCAGCGAGCGCTGCTACTTGATCCCCGGCGATTCGCCGATCGGCTACCGGTTGCCGCTCGAGTCGCAGCCGTGGGTGGCGGCCGGGGACTTTCCGTTCATTCACCCGCCGGATCCGTCGCGCAGCTTCCCTGCGCTGGCAGCGCACGCCGAGATTCGCCGGCAATTCCGCGAATCCGCGGCGGTGCCCCTCAATGAAACTGCGCCGGCGGCGCAAGAATCCGCCGCGGCGATCGCGCGCACCTCCATGTGCGCCGAGCCGCGCAATGGCGTGCTGTATATCTTCATGCCGCCGGTCGCCGAACTCGAACACTATCTGGAACTGGTGGCGGCGGTCGAAGCCACGGCGGAGGCCCTGGCGCAACCCGTCATCCTCGAAGGCTATGAACCGCCTAAGGATCCGCGACTCGGCAGCTTTCGCGTCACGCCGGACCCCGGTGTGATCGAGGTCAATGTACATCCGGCCGAGAATTGGCAGCAGTTGGCCGAGGGCACCACTTTCCTGTACGAAGCGGCGCGCGAGTCGCGCCTGAGCAGCGAGAAATTCATGCTGGATGGACGTCATACAGGCACCGGCGGCGGCAATCACATCGTACTGGGCGGGGCGAGCGCCGCCGAGTCGCCGTTCCTACGGCGTCCCGACCTGTTGCGCAGCCTGCTCTGCTACTGGCACAACCATCCTTCGCTGTCATACCTTTTTTCCGGCTTGTTTATCGGCCCTACTTCGCAGGCGCCGCGCATCGACGAGGCGCGTAACGACTCGTTGTACGAGCTGGAGGTTGCGTTTGCACAATTTCCGACGCCTGGTGCAGCGGTGCCGCCGTGGCTCATCGACCGCCTGCTGCGCAATATCTTGATCGATGTCTCGGGCAACACGCATCGAACCGAGTTCTGTATCGACAAGCTGTATTCGCCGGATGGACCGACGGGGCGCTTAGGGTTGCTCGAGATGCGGGCGTTCGAGATGCCGCCGCATGCGCGCATGAGTCTCACGCAGCAGCTGTTGCTGCGCGCGATGGTGGCGCGCTTCTGGCGCAAGCCCTACGCGCCTGCGAACCTGGTCCGCTGGGGCACGGAGCTGCATGACCGGTTCTTGATGCCGTACTTCGTCGAACAGGACTTCGCCGACGTCATCGCAGAGATGCGCGAAGCAGGCTTTGCTCTCGAGGCCGAGTGGTTCGCCCCGCATTTCGAATTTCGATTTCCGAAATACGGCGATTTCGCCGCGCGCGGCACGCTGGTGGAACTGCGCCAAGCCCTCGAGCCCTGGCACGTGATGGGCGAGGAAGGTTCGGCCGGCGGCGCTGTCCGGTATGTCGATTCGTCGCTCGATCGGCTACAGGTCAAGGTCAGCGGGCTTGCGCCGAATCGCTATTGGGTTACATGCAACGGCCGCGCTCTGCCGCTGCAGCCGACGGGACAAGTCGGAGAATTCGTCGCCGCGGTGCGTTACCGGGCATGGCAACCCTCGTCCGCGTTGCATCCGAGCATCGGCGTGCACGCGCCGCTCACTTTCGATCTGTACGATACTTGGATGAATCGTTCGCTCGGCGGCTGTCAATACCACGTCACGCATCCGGGCGGACGCAGTCATGAGCAATTTCCGGTCAACTCGTTCGAGGCCGAGAGCCGGCGCTTGGCACGCTTCTTCCGAATGGGCCATACGCCCGGAACCATGCCGGCATCAGCGCCGCGCAGCGACGCGGAATTTCCGTTCACGCTCGACTTGCGCCTGAGTGATGATCGACGCACGCCTTGAATCCTATTCGAGCGATACGCGCCGCTACGACGAGCTGCTCGATAGCTCCGGGCAGGTGCGCGCGCATTGGCGCCCGCTGATCGATGCGCTGGCGAGCGACGGTGCGGACGGCGTGCGCCGCGGCGTCGAATTGGCGCGCCGGCTGATCATCGAGAACGGCGTCACCTACAACGTGTATGCCGATCCGCAAGGACGGGACCGCCCATGGGTGCTCGATCCGTTGCCGGTCCTGCTGACGGCCGCGGAATGGCGCGAGATCGAACTCGGCGTCGCGCAGCGGGCGCAATTATTCGATGCGCTGCTCGCCGACATGTATGGTCCGCAGCAACTGCTCGCCGACGGCACGGTGCCCGCCGAACTGCCGTTCGGACATCCGAATTTTCTCTGGCCCTGCCACGGCATCAAACCGGCGGGCGGCCGCTGGCTGCACGTCTACGCGGTCGATATCTCGCGCTCCGCGGACGGCCGTTGGTGGGCGCTCGACGACAGAACGCAGACGCCGTCCGGGCCGGGCTATGCGCTCGAGAACCGGCAGATCGTGTCGCGCGTATTTGCAGATTTGCTCGGCGATTTGGGCGTGCGGCCGCTCGGCGGGTTCTTCGCCGGGCTGCGCGAGAGCTTACTGCAGCACGCGCCCGACGCCGAGACACCGCTCGCCGTGGTGCTCACCCCAGGCTCGTTCAATGAGACATATTTCGAGCACGCCTACCTCGCGCGCCAACTGGGATTGCCGCTGGTCGAGGGTCATGACCTCACCGTGCGCGGCGATACGCTGTTCCTGAAAACGCTGGGCGGTCTGTGCCGGGTGCACGCCATCTTGCGGCGGCTCGACGATGATTTCTGCGACCCGGTGGAACTGCGCGCCGACTCGGCGCTCGGCGTACCCGGTCTCATCGGTGTGGTGCGCGCCGGCAGAGTGGCGATCGCCAACGGTTTGGGCAGCGGCGTGCTCGAGTCGGCCGCATGGATGGGATTCATGCCCGCGGCCGCGGAACGATTGCTGGGCGAGAAGCTGCGCCTGCCGTCGGTCGCCACATGGTGGTGCGGCGAGCGGCTGGCGCTCGACTATGTGCTCGAGAATCTCGAACGCCTGGTCATCAAGCCGGCATTTCCAAACCAGAAATTGCCCGCCATATTCGGCCGCAGCTTGAGCGCCGACGGGCGCGCCGATTTGACGCGGCGGCTCAAGGCGCAGCCGCACGCCTACGTGGCGCAGGAGCGCCTGGCGTTCTCGCAGGCGCCGGTATGGCGCAGCATGGCCGGCAGCGGCGCGCAGGGATTCGCGGCGCGCGCACTCGGCATTCGGGTGTATGCCGTCGCCACCGCCGCGGGCTACCGTGTGATGCCGGGCGGACTCGCCCGTATCGCGTCGGATACCGCAGACATCGTCTCCATGCAGCGCGGCGGCGGCAGCAAGGATGTTTGGGTGCTGACGCCCGAGCGCGGATCGGCCGAGGAGCCGAATGCCGCGGAAGCGCCGCCGCATGCCGCCGCGCGTCACGACGATCTGCCGTCGAGCCTGGCGGAGAATCTATTCTGGCTCGGGCGCTACAGCGAACGCTGCGAGGGCAAGGCGCGGCTGTTGCGCGCGACCTTAGGCATGCGTCCGAATACGCTGCTGTGGCCTCAGATGCTCGAAACCTGCCGTAATTTCGTGGCGCCGTCGCTATTCGACGCCGTCAATCCGCTCGCCTTGAGCGCCGATCTGCAACGACTCGGGTGGTGCGCCGCGCAGGCGCGCAGCCGCTTGTCGGCGGAGAACTGGCGTGCCATCGGAGTGCTGCAACGCGAGTTTCAAGATGCCGCGCTCGCCAAGCGCGATCCGCGCGAGACCTTGGATGCGCTGCTGCTGTCGCTCGCGGGGCTCGCCGGGTTTGCACTCGATGACATGACCCAGGACGACGGCTGGCGCTTGATGATGGTCGGGCGCCGCCTCGAACGTCTGCAGTTTCTGTCCGAACTCCTGTCGCACCGGCTGCGCGCCGGGCACACTCCAGCGCAGAGCGAGCTCGAATGGCTGCTCGACATCGGCGACAGCACCATCACCTACCGCACCCGTTATCTCGCCGCGCCGCGACTGGCTCCGACCATCGATCTACTGGTGTACGACCAAAGCAATCCGCGGGCGCTCGCGTTTCAGTGGCATGCCATCGAATATTCCTTGGTGCGGGTGGCGGCATCGCTCGGCGGCTCGCCGGACGACACCCTCGATGAGGCCGTCGCTCTGGTCGAGGAGATGCAACTCGCGGCCATCGAGGGCGACAGCAGCCGCGCCGCGCGTGCGCGACAGGCGCTTGCCGAGCAGCTCAATGGCTTGAGCGTGGCCGCCGGCATGCTGTCCGACCGCCTGTCGTTGAAACACTTCTCGCTGATCGACACCGAGACCAGAACGGTGGCCGCGTGAGCGGCAGCATGCGTTACCGCGTGCGGCACGAAACCGTGTACCACTACGGGGGCAACGTCGCGCACTCGCATCAGCTGTTGCATTTGAGCCCGCGCGACTCGGCGCATCAGGTATGCCGCTCGCGATCGATCGCGCTCGACCCCGCGCCCTCGACGCGCCGCGAAGACCTCGATGCGTTCGGCAATCTGGTCACGCGTCTCGAGTACGATCTGCCGCATGACCGCCTGGCCGTATTGGCAGAGGTGGGCGTCGAGGTGAGTGTGCCGCGGCACGCGGCGCAAACCGAATCCACCGCTTGGGAGGAGGTCCGCGATGCGCTCATCTATTCGGGTCATGCCATGAGCGCGCAGTATCTCGATGCCGGCAGATTCCGCATGGAATCGAGCTACGTCCGGGTCAAGCAATCCTTCAGCGAGTATGCCGATGACTGCTTCTCGCCGCAGCAGCCGCTGTTGCAGGGAGCCATGGCACTGATGCACAAGATTCACCGCAACTTCGAATATGCGCCGGGATCGACCAACATCCGTACCTCGGTGATCGAGGCTTTCGCGGCGCGCCGCGGCGTCTGCCAGGACTTCGCGCATATCATGCTCGCCTGCCTGCGCTCGCGCGGCCTCGCGGCCCGCTACGTCAGCGGCTACCTCAGAACCTTTCCGCCGGCGGGAGCCGATCCCGTGTTGCTCGGAGCGGACGCGTCGCACGCGTGGGTTTCGGTGTTTTGTCCGCCGTTCGGCTGGGTCGACCTCGATCCGACCAACGATGTGCGGGTAGCGACCGATCACATCGTCATTGCCTTCGGGCGCGACTTCGGCGATGTGTCGCCGCTGCGCGGTGTCATCGTCGGCGGCGGCAAGCATCGTTTATCGGTTCGCGTTTCGGTCCAGCCGGAGTAAGATCGAAAACACAATTCATCCTCAGGAGACCCCCTTGGCCAAGCCAAACTATCGTCAGGCAAAGAAACAGAAAGAGGCCGCCAGGAAAGCTCGTCAGGATGCGAAGCAGCAGCGCCGCTCGACCGGTCCGGAGGCGGCCGACGCGTCGGTCGCGCCATTGCAGCCCGAGCCTGCCAAACCCGCCGAGTGACATAACCCGTAACCTGCCGCTTTGCGCACGCTCCCGCGGCGCTGTCGCCGCAGGGCGACGCCGCTGCGTTTTGTTTTGCGCGCCTTCACAGATCTTTGCCCTGCAGGCGCTTCAAAACCGGCGCAAATCGCTGAACAATTGGCCTGCCCGGAGGGTCAATCCAACCATGAACGCGCCGTACGTTTTTCTCGCCGCGCGCCGCGTGCCGGGCGTCGCGTGGCTCATTTGCGCGGCGCTGGCGCTCGCCGGCTGCAACGGCACTGCGGTCGTGACGATGACGAGCACGCCGAGCTCGGATAATTTCCTCGCGTACCGCGTCGCACTGGTGGCGGTGCAGCTGCAAACATCGGGCGGCAAGTCCGCACTCGCGGTGCTGCCCGAGAGCACCGTCGTCGACTTTGCGAGCCTGACCAGTCTGAGCGAGGTGTTGGGCGCGGCCTCGATCAGCAAGGGCACTTATACCAGCGCGCTGATCACGTTGGACTACAGCTCGGCGCAGATTGTGTACGACGATGGCAGCGCCAACGGCGTGGCGTTGACGCCGGTCGGCGCAAAGGGCCAAGCCTTGGGACAAGTCCAGCTCACCGTGAGCCTCGATCCAAGCGACTCATTCAGCGTCTCCTCGAAAGGCGCCTCGCAACTGGCACTCGACTTCAACCTGGCCGCCAGCAATATCGTCAACACCAGCGCCAAGACGGTGACGGTCACACCGCTGATCGCCGCGAGCGCCATGCCGATCGACTCGAAGCTCGTGCGCGTGCGCGGCCAGCTCGAGAGTGTCGCCGTGGACAGCAGCGGTGCGACCAACGGTGCGTTCACCATGAGCGTCATGCCGTTCAACAGCATCAGCAACGGCACGGGACGCCTGTCGATCGTGCCGGCCAGCGTCACCGCCTACGAAATAAGCGGTTCCGGCTCAACCGGGAGCACCGGCCTCGGGCAGCTCGCGGCACTCGACACCGGGACGCTGGTGGCGGCCTACGGCAGCCTCGTCGAGACAACCGACGCGACCACCACCACGACGACGACCGACGGCGTCACCACCACCACGACCGACGGCGACGTCACGACGACGACCAGTGCGCCGACGGTCTCCTTTGCTGCCACGCAAGTGCTGGCGGCCGGCAGCGTGCAGGGCGCGGGTTTGGACCGCGTGTCGGGGATCGTGGCCGCACGCAGCGGCAACACGGTCAACATCGAGGATGCGACGCTGATTGGCGCAGACGGCAGCAATACTTTCCTCGGCGGCACGACCTCGGTGATCATGGGTTCGAACACGCTCGTGACCGAGTTTGGACAGGGCGGTGCCGCGATCGATACCATCGCGCAGGTCTCCGTGGGTTCCGCGATCGATGCCTTCGGCGTACTCACCGGCCAGGCATCGGATAATGCCATTTTGGATGCAAGCGCCGGACGGGTGCGCCTCGACGTCAGCGGCGCTTCCGGCTTGGTAACCGCGCAGGGCTCCGGAACGCTGAATATCAACCTTGCCTATCTCGGCGGCCGCAGCGTGGCGGCGCTCGATTTTGTCGGCAGCGGTGCGGCCGCGAGCGACTATGTGCTCGATACCGGCAGCGCCTCATTGGACCTGGCCAATTCGACGGTGGGAGCGCCGGTCATCGTGACCGGGTTCACGAGTTTGTTCGGTGCGGCGGCGCCGAATTTCACGGCGTCCACACTGCTCGACCCGACGACGATTCAGGCGGAATTGGTGGTCGATTGGGGCAGCGGTACCGCCGCACCGTTCACCGCGTTCACGAGTTCGGAGATCGATATCGACGCTGCGAACTTGAGCATCGGTCCGCGGCATGAAATCCAAGTGGGCGCGCAATCGCTCAATGCCGTCGGGTTGGGATCGGATCCGTTGATCATCCCGGCGCCGACGACCTCGGACACGGTATTCACCATCGGCCATGGCGTGAGCTCGACCACCGAGAATTTCAATACCTACGCGGCCTTCATCGCTCAGCTGCAAACGGAATTGACCGGCTCCGCGTTGGCGACCGGATTGACCGCGGTTGGACAATACACCGCCTCGACGTTTACGCTCTCGGCAACCAGCATCACGGTCTTCCTGAACAACTGATGCCTTGCTGAACCTGTAAACACGCGTTGCCAGACACAAGAATCACCCGTCGAGATCTCCTCAAGGCAGCCTCGCTGCTCGCCGCACCCGTGGGTTTTGCGCGCGCCGCGAATCCAGCCGTGCAGCAAGCTGCATCGGTCTACGCCTACGTAGGCACGTACACGCCGAACGGCGGCGGCATCTATCTGTTCCGGGTGGATCCGGTCTCCGGCGCCATGACGCAGCTGCGGGTATTCGACGATGTGCAAAACCCGACCTGGCTTGCGCTCAATCCGCAGCGCACACGCTTGTACGCCGCCAGCGAAATCGACAACTACCAGGGGACGCAGAACGGCGCCGTGGTGTCCTATGCGATCGACGGCGAAACGCATGAGCTCAAGCGGTTGGGCGCCGTCAGTTCAGCCGGCGCGACGCCCGCGCACTTGAGCGTGCACCCATCCGGAAAGTTCGTGTTCGTGGCCAATTACGGCGGTGGCAATGTGGCCGTCTTTCCCGTCGGTGCGGACGGTGCCTTGGGCGAGGCCAGCGACGTGCGGCCGAGCGTCGGTGCGCTCCATCGGGCGCGCGCCGCCGACGATCCTCCGGGCCAGTTCGTGCCTCCCGCCGTGGTTCCCAGCGTGAGCGTGC
>CAYRAC010000003.1:0-3715 GCA_964422045.1 uncultured Steroidobacteraceae bacterium | reverse complement strand
GGGGGTTTGTGCCCGGGGGGTGGGGCGGGGGCGTGGGGCGTGGCCGGCGCGGGGGGGGGTGGGGCGGGGGCGCCCCAGGGGCCCCCCGCCGCCGACGATCCACCGGGCCAATTCGCGAACAGCGACCACGACGGCCCGCACATGCACATGGTCGCCACGGATCCGAGCGGGCAATTCGTGGTTGCGAACGACGCCGGACTCGATCTGACACTGGTCTGGCGCCTCGATGCGCTGGCCGGGAGGTTGTTGCCGGCCGACGTACCGGTGATCACCGCGCCGTCCGGTGCCGCACCGCGGCACTTCGTGTTTCATCCCAACGGCCGAATTTTCTACAATCTGTACGAGCACGATGCGAAGGTTGCGGTCTACGACTACGATGCTGCGAAGGGCAGCTTCAAAGCCAAGCAGCTGATATCGGCGCTGCCGCCGAAGTTCGGCGGCAGCAATCTATCGGCGGAGATTCTCATCGCCGCCGACGGCCGCTTTCTCTATGTGTCGAATCGGTTACACAACGCCATCGCAATCTTCGCCGTGGCGAACGACGGTCTGCTGCGAAATATTTCGGAGGTGTGGGTGCACGCCGACTATCCGCGCTGCCTGACGCTCGACCCCAGCGGCGAATTCCTCTATTCGTGCAATCAGAAGGGCGACTCGATCACCTCGTTTCGCATCAACGCCGCGACCGGCGGCCTGCAATTCACAGGACGATTCGAGCCCGTGGGAAGTCCCGCCGTGATGCTCATGCTGAACCGTACCTGATATACTGCGGCCCGACGCGCTCGCGCTAACCGGGTTGAAATTTATGCAAATCGCGATGATTGGCTTGGGCCGGATGGGTGCGAACATGGCGCAGCGCCTGCTGCGCGGCGGTCACACGGTGGTCGGCTACGATCCGGCCGCCGACGCGCGCACCGCACTCGAACAAAAAGGCGCATCCGCCGCCGCCTCGCTCGAACAACTGGTCGGAAAACTCAACGCGCCGCGCGTCGTCTGGCTGATGGTGCCCGCCGGCGAGATCACCGACAGCACGATCACCGGCCTCATGCCGCTGCTGTCGGCGGGCGATACCATCATCGACGGCGGCAACTCGAATTATCGCGACACACAGCGCCGCGCGGCGGCGGTGGCGAAAAAACAAATTCAATATGTGGATTCGGGCACCAGCGGCGGCATCTGGGGCCTCGCGGAAGGCTACAGTCTGATGATCGGCGGCGACGCCGCGGTGGTCGAGCGCTTGCGCCCGATCTTCGAGACGCTGGCGCCGGCGCCCGACCGCGGATGGGGCCGAGTCGGCGCGGTCGGCTCCGGCCACTACACGAAAATGATTCACAACGGCATCGAGTACGGCTTGATGCAGGCCTATGCGGAAGGGTTCTCCATCCTCGAGCACAAGACCGAGTTCGGTCTCGATTTGCACCAGATCGCCGAGATCTGGCGCTACGGCAGCGTGGTGCGCTCCTGGCTCCTGGATCTCACCTCCAATGCATTGGAGAAGAACCCGACCTTGAAGGGAATCGCTCCGTACGTGGCCGATTCGGGCGAGGGGCGTTGGACCGTCGCCGAGGCGATCGAATTGGGAGTGCCCGCCTCGGTGATCACGCTGTCGCTGCTCGGACGATTGCGCTCGCGGGATGCCGATTCGTTCACCGACAAGCTGCTGTCGGCCATGCGCAACCAATTCGGCGGCCACGCCATCAAGAGCGAATAGCACGCGCTCTAGCCTGCGGGCAGCTCGCTCTTGTGAAGGCTCACGGCGTCGCCGTCGCCGCTCTTCAGATCGGTGAAGACGAGCGCCGAGACGAGGGTCAGAGCGCCGAGCAGCCATAGCGCACGGTGCACGCCGTGAATCATTTCAAACGGCGTCGCGTGCAGACGATCGGGGATGAAGAACGCAGCAGCCAGCGAGGCGGCGGCGACGCCGAAGCTCACGGCCATTTGCTGCACGGTGCTGGCGAGGGTGCTTGCGCTGCTGGCATCGCGCGTGCCGACGTCGGCGTAGGCGAGCGTATTCATACTGGTGTACTGCAATGAGGTCAGAAATCCGTAAACGAACGCGAGGCTCACGATAGACCAGATCGCGCTGCCGGTTCCGATGCTGGAAAAGGCGAAAATCATCAGCCCGACCGCGACGGTATTGAAGGTCAACACGGTGCGATGGCCCAGTTTTCGCAAAATATGCGGCATCGTCGGCTTCAAGGTCATCGCGGCGAGAGCCTGAGGCAGGATCAGCAGTCCCGACTGGATCGGCGAGAAACCCATACCCACTTGATAGAGCAGCGGCAATAGAAAAGGGATTCCGCCGATTCCAAGCCGCGTGAATAAATTCCCCGTGACCGAGACGCGAAAGCTGCGCACTCGCAGCAGTCCCAAGCGCAGCAGCGGATGCGCGGCGCGCAGGCTGTGCAGCCCATAGGCGCCGAGCAGGGCGGCGGCGATGAGCAGCGAGCCGACGATTTCGCGGCCGCTCAGCGAGGTCTCGCCGAACACCTCGAGCGTGTAGGACAGCAATGATATGCCGGCGCCGAACAGCACCAGGCCGATGACGTCGAGCGGGTGGTTGCGCTGCTCGCGGTAATTGGGCAGATGCCGATAGACCATGTACAAACCGGCGAGGCCGATCGGAATATTCAGGAAAAAAATCATGCTCCAATGAAAATACTCGATGATCAGGCCGCCCAACCAGGGCCCGAGCATCGGGCCGATGAGACCCGGCATCGCGACGAAGCCCATGGCAGCGATGAGTTCGGATTTCGCAAAAGTGCGCACGATCGTGAGCCGGCCGACGGGAAGCATCAGCGCGCCGCCGCAGCCTTGCAGGATGCGGCAGGCGACCAACAAATGGATCTCGTGGCAAATCCCGCAGAGAAACGAGCCGAACGTGAAGATACCTATCGCGGAAGCGAATACGCGCCGCGTGCCGAATCGATTCGCCATCCAGCCGCTGATGGGGATGAAGACGGCGAGACTCAGCGTATAGCTCGCGAGCACGGCCTTCATGCTGAGCGGCGGCACCTCGAGCGCGTGCGCGATGCTGGGTACGGCCGTGTTGAGAATGGTCGTGTCCAGCGATTCCATGAAGAAACCCACCGCCACCAGCCATGGCAGCAGGCGTTTCGCCATATCGCTCGGGGGACTATCGATGCGTGCCTGCAAGCGCGTCGATCGCAGTGCTTAGCCTGCGAGAGCCGCGTCGACGGTGCGTTGCGCCTCGGCGATCAGTCGCTGCAAATGGTCCGCGTCATGAAAGCTTTCGGCGTAGATCTTGTAGATATCTTCGGTGCCCGAGGGCCGCGCGGCGAACCAGCCGCCCCTCGAGATGACCTTGACGCCGCCGATCGGCGCGTTGTTGGCGGGCGCATGGGTCAGAATCTGCTCGATCGGCTCGCCGGCAAGCTCTTTGATCTGCACTTGCGCAGCGTCGATCTTGCCGAGTTTTTTCTTCTGTTCGGCGTTGGCCGCGGCGTCGACGCGATTGGCGTAGACCACGCCCAATTCCTGCGTCATCGCGCGGTAGGCCGCGCCGGGGTCACGCCCGGTGCGCGCGGTGATTTCGGCCGACAGCAGCGCCGGCACCATACCGTCCTTGTCCGTGGTCCAGACGCTGCCGTCGCGACGGCTGAACGACGCGCCGGCGCTTTCCTCGCCGCCGAAGCCGAGGCTGCCGTCGATCAAGCCGTCGACGAACCACTTGAAGCCGACGGGGACTTCGAGCAAG
>CAYRAC010000002.1:0-34630 GCA_964422045.1 uncultured Steroidobacteraceae bacterium | reverse complement strand
TCTTTATGGTAGGGCAGCCAGGCGTAGATCTCCGGCGAGGTCTGTGGGTAGGCGAGAAACTCCTCGCGCGACTCGACGATGCGATCGCCCTTGCGGCGCGATAGCCTCCAGATCGCGAACACGGTGAATATCAGCGTCAATACGATCACGTAGGCGAAGAACGCACCCGGCGCGACCAGCTGAATTGCGAGTGTGCCAATGGTCGGACCCAGCGCGGACCCCAATGCCCACACGAACAGCAAGGTTGACGACAGCGCCACATAGTCGGCCGCCACCGCGCGATCATTGGCGTGCGCGACGCCGACCGCGTACAGGCTCTCGCCGAGGCCGCCGAAAATACCGAACAGCAGGGCCAGCACCAGCAGCGGCATGCGCTGATCTGCCCACATCAATGCGGCGGCCACCGCGAGGATGCCCAACCCTAAGCCGATGAGCGCATGCAGACGATCGATCTTGTCCGAGAAGTAACCGATGGGCCATTGCAGGAAAAGTCCGCCCAAGGAGACACAGGCCATGAGGAGCACGATCCGCTGCTGATCGAAACCGATCCGTACACCGATCAGAGGTCCGACGGTGGTGAAGGCGGTCAAAATCAAACCGTTCAGCAAACAGGCCGTAACGCTCACGGGAGAGGTGCGCAACGCTTTGAGGATCTGCAGTTTGACGCGGTGTGGCAACGCCGGCGCCCGCACGTCGATCGCCACCATGGGTACCAGTGCGAGCGTCGTCGCCATCCCGGCGATGATCAAGATCTCCGGCCCTTTGACGTCGAAGCCGCGGCTGAACAACTGGCCCACGCCGAAGAATAGACCGTATACCAACACATAGATCGTGAGCACGCGGCCGCGCTGCTCGTTCGGCACCAAGGCGTTCAGCCAGCTCTCGACGATCACGGCGAGCCCCGCGGCGTTCACTCCGATCATGAACCGCAGCAGCGACAAGACCGGCACGCTCTGTGCGAAGCACAGGCCGAGGATTGCCACCGACTTGAAGCTTGCAAACGTGGCATAGGCCCGATCCAGACCCACCGGCGCGATCAGCCGATGCGCGTACAGGCACCCGACGAGAAAGCCGAGGGCCTCGCAGGTGCCGATCAGTCCGATCACGCCATCGGACATTCCCATAGCCGAGAAACGCAGCGGCAGCAGCGAGCCCAAGAAGCCCGAGCCGAACATGAGCAGGGCCGTGCTGACGAGCGGCGGCACGACCCGCCAGGGAATCGCGGTGCCTGATTGCTGCAGCGGTGCGGTCGGCGCGAAGTTCATGGGAAATTTTATCCGATACGGCGGGCCATCTTGCCGGTATTTTGCCACGCTGCGCGCCGCCCGTTACGCTTGCGCGATGACAATCCACCGACTGTTTCCAACCTTGGTGTACGCGGACGCCTTGCAGAAGCGCGGCAGCAGCGAATTCAACCGCCAACTGCTCAAAGAATGCCGGCAGCTGCGCCACGACGATGCGGCCGGACGCCGCTGGTCAGCCGCGAATTATCCGCAAGGCTACACATCGTACGGCTCGGTGCATTGGCTGCAGCGTATTTCGCCGACCTTCAAGACCCTGGAGAGCAAACTCGCGCGGCATGTCGCGGCTTTCGCGCGCGCGGTGGAGTGGGATCTGGATGGGCGTGAACTCAAAATGACCGATTGCTGGATCAATATCATGGCAAAACACGTCGTGCATGGCCTGCACCTACACCCGCTGTCGACCTTGAGCGGCACCTACTACGTACGCGTGCCGGCGGGAGCCCCCGGCATAAAATTCGAAGATCCGCGCCTGGATCGCTTCATGGCGGCGCCGCCGCGAAAGTCGAACGGCAAACGCGAGACCAAGCCGTGGGGGACCTTTCCCGCACGAGCCGGCCGCTTGGTGTTGTTCGAAAGTTGGCTGCGGCATGAAGTCGTGCCGAATCGCATCGCTGCGGAGCGGGTCAGCATCAGCTTCAATTACAACTGGTTCTAACTCGCGTAAACTCCCCGCCAATGACAACCAGAACATCCGACGCCACCATGGCCGTGTTTCTCGACCTGGAGAACATCGCCTTGGGCGCACGCGATGCCAAGTACCCGAGTTTCGACATCGAGAAGGTGCTGGCACGCCTGCTGCAGAAGGGTCATATCGTGGTCAAGAAGGCCTACTGCGATTTCGATCGCTACAAGGACTTCAAGCGCGGCTTGCATGAGGCGGCCTTTGAACTCATCGAAATACCGCATGTGCGCCAGTCCGGGAAGAACTCCGCCGACATCCGCATGGTCGTCGATGCGCTCGATCTGTGCTACACCAAGGGCCACGTCGATACCTTTGTCATTCTGAGCGGCGACTCGGACTTCTCGCCGCTGGTCAGCAAGTTGCGCGAAAATGCCAAAACCGTGATCGGCGTCGGCGTCAAGAACTCGACCTCGGATCTTTTCATCAATAATTGCGACGAATTCATTTACTACGACGATCTGGTGCGCAAAGAACCCTCCAAGGCACGCCGCCGTCCCCCCGCGGCGCGCGCGCCGGCCCCGGCGGAAGCTGCACCGGGCGAGAATAAGGGTCCCGACCTGCACGACGCCCTCGAACTGATCGTAGACACCCTCGATGCCTTGGGCGAGGAGCGCGGCGGCAGCGAGCCGATCTGGGGCTCGATGATCAAGCAGGCGATCAAGCGCCGCCACCCCGGCTTCAATGAGCGCGCTTATGGGTTCAAATCCTTCAACGATCTGTTGGCGGACGCCGAGAAACGCGGACTTCTCGCACTGCAGGCGGATGAGAAATCGGGCGGTTATACTGTGCGAATCCCCGACCGGCCGGCGCCGAGGGCGAGCAGCGACTGATGCCGGAGGGCCGTCCGGGCCCTTGAACTTCCGGGCCCGCGGCCGCATTTCAACCGCATGAACACCCACCGCAGAAAGTCCTGGATGTGGGCCGAGGCCTGTGCGCTTCTCGATCAGGCAGAGCGCAAACATCGGCACTTCTTCGAACTGCTCGCCGCCCCCGCGGCCGCTCCCGCGTGGGAGCCGCCGGCCGACATTTTCACGCAAGGATCCGAGCTTCAGGTCGTGGTCGCCCTGCCGGGCGCCCGCGCGGACGAGGTCGTCGTACAAATCACCCCGAACGGCCTGCAGATCGAAACCGTCGTTCCGCCGCCGGCGCTCGATGTGCATGCGAGCGTGGTGCGCCTGGAAATTCCCTACGGCCGAATGCGCCGACGCATCGACCTGCCCGCCGGACATTATGTGCTGATCGAGCGCCGGCTTGACCGCGGGTGTCTCTATTTGCGGCTCACGAGGCAGGCACCATGAACGCGGAAGATGTACTCATAATTTTGCCCGTCGCCAACGCGGTGCTGTTCCCCGGCGTGGTACTGCCGGTCGCGGTGAGCGGCGATGCGGCGCTCGCGGCTGCCCAGGAGGCGGTCCGTACCCAAAGGCGTGTCGGCCTCGTGCTGCAAACGGATACGACCGGCGCTGCGCCGGGCCCGGATAATCTGCATCGCGTCGGCACGGCGGCCACCATCGTGCGCTTCATTACCGCACCGGACGGCACTCACCACCTGATAGCGCAGGGCGAAGAGCGATTTACGGTGCTCGACTTCGTCAGCCGCGAACCCTTTCTGGTCGCGCGGATCGAGGCGCACAAGGAGGCGACGGTCTTCGATCGCGAGGTCGAAGCGCGCGGGCTCAATTTGCGCGACAAGGCGTTGGAGGCGGTGCAGCTGCTGCCGCAGGCGCCGGGCGAACTCGTGAACGCGATCCGCAGCATCGAGTCGATTCCCGCGCTGACCGACATCGTCGCGAGCTTCATGGACCTCAAAACGGCCGATAAGCAGGATCTCTTGGCCACCTTCGATTTGAAAACGCGGCTTGATCGCGTGCTGGCGTTGCTCGGCCGGCGCATCGAGGTCCTCAAAGTGTCGCGGCAGATCGATGAGCGCACTCGCGAGGCATTCGACGAGCGGCAAAAGGAAGCCGTATTGCGTGAACGCCTGCGGCAGATTCAAAAAGAGCTGGGCGAAACCGACAACTCTCCGGCCGAGCTCGAAGAACTCAAGCAAGCGATCAAGGATGCGGGCATGCCGCCGGACGCCCAAGAACAGGCGCAGCGCGAATTGAAGCGCTTGGAGCGCATGCCGGAATCGGCCGCCGAATACTCGATGACCCGGACCTACCTGGACTGGCTGTTGGCAATGCCGTGGTCGAAGGTCGATCCCGAGACGGTCGATATCGATCAAGCGCGCAAGATCCTCGACCAAGACCACTATGGGCTCGACAAGGTCAAACGCCGCATCTTGGAGTTCCTGGCCGTGCGCAAGCTCAATCCCGAGGGCCGCAGTCCCATCCTGTGTTTCGTCGGGCCGCCGGGCGTCGGCAAGACCTCGCTCGGCCAGAGCATCGCCAAGGCGATCGGTCTCAAGTTCGGACGCGTAAGCTTAGGCGGCGTGCACGATGAGGCGGAGATCCGCGGCCATCGGCGCACCTACATCGGGTCGCTGCCCGGCAACATCGCGCAAGCGGTGCGCAAAGCCGGCCGCCGCAATCCGGTACTGATGCTCGACGAGGTCGATAAACTCTCGGCCAGCCATCAGGGAGATCCGTTTTCGGCTTTGCTCGAGGTACTCGATCCGGAACAAAACAACTCGTTCCGCGACAATTACCTCGCAGTGCCGTTCGACCTGTCCAAGGTTCTGTTCATCGGCACCGCCAATGTTTTGGACGCAATACCGGCGCCGCTGCGCGATCGCATGGAAATCATCGAACTCACCGGCTACAGCGAAGAAGAGAAGCTGCAAATCGCGACGCGCTATCTGCTGCCGCGGCAATTGCAGGCGAACGGACTCACGTCGCAGCAGGTGGAAATTTCAGAGGAGGCGCTGCGCCGCCTGATCATCGATTACACGCGCGAGGCCGGCGTGCGCAGCCTGGAACGCCAGATCGGCGCGGTGTTGCGCAATGCCGCCGTAACCATCGCCTCCGGTGGTGAACCGAAGATCGTCATCGGTGCGGACGAGGTACCGCGCATTCTGGGTGCGGCGCGTTTTGAAAGCGATGTGGCCTTGCGCACCAGCGTCCCCGGAGTCGCCACCGGCCTCGCCTGGACGCCGGCGGGCGGCGACATTCTCTTCATCGAGTCGAGCCGCGTGCGCGGCAGCGGCAAACTCATTCTCACCGGTCAGCTTGGCGAGGTGATGAAGGAGAGCGCTCAGGCCGCGGTCACCTGGGTGAAATCCCAGGCCGATCGAATGCGCATCGATCCTGCCGCATTGGATGGCAGCGACCTGCACATTCACGTGCCGGCGGGCGCGATCCCGAAGGATGGTCCGAGCGCGGGCGTTGCCATCGCCACGTCACTGGCATCGCTCCTGTCGCAACGCACCGTGCGGGCCGACGTCGCAATGACCGGGGAGATCAGCTTGCGCGGCGTGGTGATGCCGGTGGGCGGCATCAAGGAGAAGTGCGTGGCCGCTGCGCGCGCCGGTATTCGTACCGTGATCCTGCCGGCTCGAAACCGGCGCGACCTGGAGGACATACCCGAGAGCGTGCGCGCGAAGCTCGAGTTCGTCTGGGCGGAGAAGATCGACGACGTGCTCGCCCGCGCGCTGGAAGACCCAGCCGAGCAGCGCGCCGCGGCTTAGGCGCCGAAGACCCGGCCTTCGGCCGCCAGCCGCTGATCCACCTCGCTCTCTGCCGCCAACCAATCTTCGAGTTCGTGGCCGGGAGCGAAGCCGCGCCGTTCCGCGTTGATATAGGCGGCCTGAGCAATCAAGGAATGTCTGTCCTCGGGCGCACGCGGCGCGATATACGCAGCCGAACCCTGGACCCGCTTCGGCGTCGATTCTTTCGAACCCGGTCCGTGCCTTTTGAAATCGCTCGCGCCGTCTGTCATCAGCCGATTATATGCCCGGAATATGACCGTCGTGAGCGCTTATGGCAGCAGGCAAGCGCCTGCCGCAATACACTTCAGGATGCGGCCAGCGCGTGCAGTCGCGAGATGCGCTCGAGCGCGGGCGGGTGGGAATCGAAGAACGCCGAATGGATACGGTCGGGGGTGAGCGTCGCTGCGTTGTCGCGGAATAGTTTGACCAGCGCAGCCGCCAGCTGGCCGGCGTCGGCATTTTGGGCCGCGAAGTCGTCGGCTTCGCGTTCGTGGCGGCGCGACCACCACGATGTCAGCGGTGTTGCGAAGAATGTAAAGACCGGTACCGTCACTGCGAATAGCAGCAGCGCCATGGCAGCGGAAGGTACGGGCGCGCCGAGGGCATGGTAGAAAGCCGGCTGTCCCGCGAGCCACGCCAACAGTGCCAGACCCAGGAACATCAGCAGCACCGACGCGGCCAGCCGCTGTCGCACGTGGTGCAGTCGAAAGTGACCGAGTTCATGCGCCAATACCGCTTCGATTTCACCTGCTTCAATCCGCGCCAACAACGTGTCGAAGAACACAATGCGCTTGTTGCGCCCGATCCCCGTGAAGTAGGCATTGCCATGGGCTGAGCGCAGCGAGCCATCCATCACGAATACACCGCCGCGCGCCGCGAACCCGCAGCGTGCGAGCAGTGCCTCAACCCGCCTCTTCAGTGCCTCGTCGGTGAGCGGCGAGAAGCGATTGAAGAATGGCGCGATGAACTTGGGCGCGGCCCACGTCAACAGCAACGTCCAGCCGAGCCAGATCGCCCACACCCACAGCCACCACCACGGTCCGGCCTTGTCCATGAGTACCAGCGTCGCCAACAACAGCGGGCCGCCGAGCAGTACCGACAACAGCCACTGTTTCGCCAAATCCACGGCGTACAACCGCGGCGACACCCGATTGAATCCAAAGCGGGCCTCTATTCTGAACGTTCGCCACAGCGAAAACGGCAGCCCGACGAGTTGCAGCAGCAGCGTTACGCTGGCGACCAGCAAGGCGCCGCGCCATGGCTCGCCGAGTGACGTATGGCGCCACACGGCGTCGACCGCCGCCAGCCCGCCGCCAAGGGTGAGCATCAGTTTCACGAGCGCTTCGACGAGCGTCGCGCCTCGCCCGAGCCGCACGCGGGCGGTGGTGTAGTCAGCTGCCTTTTGCTGATCCGCCAACGCGATCTGCTCGCGAAACAACTCCGGAACCTGGTTGCGATGCGCCTGCACCGCGGCAATCTGCCGCGTTCCCAGCCACAGTCGCGTCAGGGTCTCGGCCACGACCGCGGCAACGAAAAGCCATGTAATCCACTGCATCGATTCAAGATTCCGTTTACTTGACGAACAGCGTAGTCGAATTGCGCTCGCTGCGAAACACCAGCGGTTTTTCCTCCGGCGCAAGCCGCGATGCGGCCAAAGGCCGGTTCGCGCGGGCGACGGCCTCGGTGATCAAATGATGGTGCGGAGACAGATCGCACACCGGATCCGCGTTCGCGGCGTCGCCCGTGAGCAAGTACGCCTGACAGCGGCATCCGCCAAAATCACGGGCTTTTTCCGGGCAGCTGCGGCACGGTTCCTTCATCCAAGCATCACCGCGAAATTGATTGAAGCCCGCCGACTCGTACCAGATTTCCCGGATGCTCGCGCTGCGCACATTCGGAAACTCAAGTCCCGGCAACATGCGGGCGGCGTGGCAGGGAAGCGCGGTTCCATCCGGCGTGATGGTGAGAAAGATCGAACCCATGCCGTTCATGCAGGGCTTCGGGCGACGCTCGAAATAATCGGGCACCACGAAATAAATCTTCATCTGCCGCTCGACGCGCGCGCGGAAGCGCTGCATCACCGCTTCCGCCCGTTCGACCTGTTCGCGGCTGGGCAGCAGTTGCTCGCGGTTGTGGAACGCCCACCCATAGTACTGAGTGTTCGCCAACTCCACATACTCGGCGCCCAGGCGCAACGCCATTTCGAGAATTTCCTCGACATGGTCGATGTTCAGCCGGTGCAGCACCACATTCAGCACCATGGGATAGTCGTATTTCTTGATCAGTGCGGCGACCGCCGATTTCAAATCGAACGTGCGCGTGCTGCTCAGAAAATCATTCATTTGCCGGGTGCTGTCCTGGAAGGACAGCTGGATGTGGTCCAAGCCGGCTTTTTTCAACGTCCGCAGGCGCGCATCGGTCAAACCGACACCGGAGGTGATCAGATTCGTATAGAAGCCGAGAGCATGTGCCTCGCTCACGATCGGCTCCAGATCGTCGCGCGACAAGGGCTCGCCGCCCGATAGCCCCAGCTGCACGGCGCCGAGTGCGCGCGCCTCGCGTAGCACCCGCAGCCAGTCCTCGGTGCTGAGCTCCGCCGAGGTGCGCGCGAAGTCGGTCGGGTTGTAGCAGAAAGCACAGTGCAAAGGACAGCGGTACGTGAGCTCCGCGAGCAGCCACAGGGGCGGCCCCGGCCGGGGCGCGCTGACCGTGCCCGCGGGGTCGACTACGGGAGAATTCGCAGCCATCTCTTGTCCACCGCCATGGTAACGAATCGAATGACATCCGCGGACAGATTGGAGGTCGCGAAGGCGCGTTCCAAATCGGACGTAATATCGGCGATCGTGGCCGCACCGTCGCAGCGCTTCATGATCTCACCGGCGCTCGTGTTGAGCTTGACCATGCCTTCAGGATAGAGCAGCACGTGGGCATTTTGCGCCGCCTCCCATTGCAGCCTGAAGCCGCGCTCCATGGCGGGCCGCGAGGCGACATCGACGACCGGCGCCGTCACGCAGGCACCTTGTATCGCAATGCCATGGCATCGCTCATCTGCCACAGCACGTCCAGTTTGAATTTCAAGATGTCGAGCGCGCGCCCCTGTAGTTCGCGCGTGTTGAAGCGCTCCAAGGTCACCGCGAGTCCGAATTCCACGTCGCGGCGCGCGAGGCTCACCCGGCTTTGAAAATACTGCAATCCGGCGAGGTCGATCCAGGGATAGTGCTGCGGCCAAGTCGCCAGCCGTTGCTTGTGAATTTCCGGCGCGAACAGTTCGGTGAGCGACGAGCAGACCGCCTCCGGCCACGGTGCGCGGCGTGCGAAGTTCACGTACGCATCGACTGCGAATCGAACCCCCGGCACGACTTCGGTCAGACTCTCGACCGTGTCGCGCGACAAGCCCACCGCCTCCGCCAGCCGCAGCCAAGACTCGATTCCACCGGCATCGTCGCCGTAACCGTCATGATCGAGGATGCGCTGCACCCACGAGCGGCGCACCGCGCGATCGGTGCAGTTGGACAAAATCGCCGCATCCTTGATCGGGATGTTGATTTGATAATAGAAACGGTTGGCGACCCAGCCGCGGATCTGCGCAGGTGTCGCCCCACCCGAGTTCAAGAGCACATTGAACGGATGATGAATGTGGTAGGCGCGGCCTTGGGTTCGCAGCTGCGCCTCGAATTCCTCACGGCTCCAGGCTGCGCTCATAGCACCACCTCCATGCCATCCCACGCGACCTCGACGCCGCGGCGCGCCACCTCGGCTGATTCCGCGGACGCCTCGTTCAGAATCGGATTGGTATTATTGATGTGAATCAAGATTCGCCGCGTGGCGGCGGGCAGGCGATCGAGCCATTCCAGCATTCCGCCCGCTCCGCTTTGCGGGAGGTGCCCGATGTCGCGCGCGCGCTTCGCGGAAATCCCCAATCGAATCATCTCATCGTCGGTCCAGAATGTGCCGTCGACCATCACACAGGCGGCCGATTGCATCGCGGTCCAGACCGCGTCGTCAATGGCACTCAAGCCGGGCGCGTAAACCACGGTTTTGCCGCTGGCCTCGTCCTCGATGACCAAGGCCAGGTTGTCGCCGGCGACGGGCGAATCCCGGTTGGGAGAATAGGGAGCCGGTTTGCTGGCCACCGGCAATGCCCGCCAGCGCACTCCAGGCACCGCGTCGACGCTAAATCCGCCACCGTCCAGATCGATGCGGCGCCGGTCCACGCCGCAGAAATAGCCGAGCACACCGAACACGGGATTGCCGCGCGTAAGATCGGCGTACGTGCTGTCCGTACACCAGATAGGCCAGGGACGGGCCGACTCGCGCAACATGTAGAGCCCCGTCGTATGGTCTACCTGCCCGTCGACCAAAATAATGGCGCCGAGCGCGGTATCGCGCATGGCGCGGCCTGGCTGCAGATCAGGATTTGCGTGTAATTGCGCCAAGATGTCGGGCGAGGCGTTGACGAGGACCCACGAAGTGCCGCCGCCGACGGCGATGGACGACTGGGTTCGCGCGCGACCCCGCAAGGTGCCCGCACGTTGACTGCTGCAGTTTGGGCAGTTGCAATTCCACTGGGGAAACCCGCCCCCGGCGGCTGACCCCAGTACCCGGATTCTCACTAAGAAATAGGCGCCCGCCCGCAGATGCGGGCGCGCACCCTCGCTATCTAGCGATTCGACACATACATCGTGATTTCCATTCCGAAGCGCAATTCAACCGCTTGTGGGGTTTCCCAAATCATTTCAATGCTCCTTGATCGATTACGCCGCCATGGTGCTCTCAATGGCCGGACCGTCCCATCAGCGGCATCATGAATGTGGACTCATGATTTTCATGAGGCCGAGCACGTTATGTCCCAAAGACCGGCAGCGCGGCCCGTCCCAGACACGGCCCTGGTACCATGCGGCTGATGCGGCTGCGGACTCGCCTGAATCTCGTGGTTGCGGCCTTAAGCGCCGCGTTCCTGCTCGTGCTGATCGCCTCCGAGGTTCAAAGCATGCGCACGTCGGTGCGGGAGGAGATCGAAGCCGCGAATCGGGTGGCATCGCAGCTCCTCGGGCGGCTCGGGGCCGTCTATTCCCAGGTCGGGGGCCCGGAACTCGTGCTTCGGTTCCTGGAACAGCTCGGCCGCGTCCGCGCCAATGAGGTGTATTTGCAGGCGCCTACGGGGGAGATCCTGTACCAATCGCCGCGGGCAACCTACAAGGCCGGTCGGGAGGCGCCGCTGTGGTTTGCTCATCTCCTGGCACCGCAACCGGAACGGTATACGTACCCGCTGCGCGGCGGGGTGTTGTTGGTCGTGCAATCTCAGCCCTCGCGCGCCGTGCTCGACGCATGGGACGACATCACCCGGTTGTCAGCCATCGCAGTCGCGATGTTCGTCGTGGTGAATGCGCTGGCGTTCTGGTCGGTGCAACGCACGCTGAAGCCCTTTCCGGTCATTGCCGACGGGCTCGAGCGCATTCAACGCGGTGACCTTCACTTCCGGCTGCCAGATCTCACGGGCACCGAAGCACACGCGATCGGCGCAGCATTCAACCGCATGGCTGAAGCGGTGCAGGACAAGGTTCTGGCCGAACGCAAGGCGCAAGATGCCGAAGCACGCCTCGACGAGCGCCGCGAAATGGCATCCCTGGCGGATCAACGCGTCGAGGAAGAGCGGCGATTGATCGCCCACGAACTGCACGACGAGTTCGGTCAATCAGTAACCGCGATTCGCAGCCTGGCGCTCGCTATTGCAGCGCAACTCGGCGGACGGGACCCCGCGATCGGCGATGTGGCGCGATTGATTTCGGAGGAAGCCGCACGTCTCTACGACGCCATGCATGGCTTGATTCCGCGCCTGACGCCGCTGTCCTTGGATACGCTCGGGCTCGCGGCGACGCTCGAGAGTCTGGTTCGCGACTGGCAACGGCGTCATCCCGCGATTGCCCTTTCGCTGAACCAGGAGCTGAGTATCGAACTCGGGCCGAGCATCACTCTGACGATCTATCGCGTGGTGCAGGAGGGTCTGATCAACGCTCTGCGTCACGCGCAGGCCTCGCGCGTCGACATCGAGGTGATTTGCGACGCCGAGCGGATCGTCGCCACGGTTACCGATGACGGTGTCGGTTTGGCGAGCGAATGGGCGCGACCCGGGCATTTTGGTTTGCGGGGTTTGACCGACCGCGTGCAGCAATTGGGCGGCACCTTCACTATCGGCAATCGCGAGGGTCGCGGTGTCAGGCTCGTCGCCGACATTCCCTTGGGTGTTCCCGCATGATTCGCGTGCTGCTGGTCGACGATCACGCGGTGGTGCGTATGGGATTTCGACTGCTGTTGCAATCCATGGCGGATATGTCGGTGGTCGCAGAAGCCGATTCCGGCGAAGCCGCGTGCCGGCTGTATCTCGAGCACACTCCCGACGTTGTCGTGATGGATCTGGCCATGCCGGGAATGGGAGGTCTCGAGGCGCTGCGCCGCATTCGCGCGCGTCACCCGCAGGCGCAAGTGTTGACGCTGTCGGCGCAAGACGACCCGATGCACGCGCGGCGCGCGTTGCAGGAAGGCGCGCTCGGATTTCTTTCGAAACGCAGCGCTCCCGAAGCGCTGCTCGAAGCGGTGGCGGTGGTTGCCGCGGGCCGCCGCTATCTCGACCCTGCGCTCGCACAGAAGCTGGCATTGGCCGAATTCGACGGCGGCACGAAGTCGCCGGTCGAGCGGCTGTCGGAGAGGGAATTTGAGGTGTTCGTTCGACTCGCCGGCGGCGCGACGGTGCAGCGCATCGCCGTGGATTTGAAACTTTCCGCATCGACCATCGGCACGCATCTATACAATATCAAACAGAAACTGAACGTTGCGAACCAATCGGAGCTGACCCTGATTGCGATTCGCCACGGCCTGATCAGTGCCTGACCTTCACGTCGTTATCGGATGGATGCATGACCCAAGAGAACATGGAAATTCGCCCGCTATCCGCCGACCAGCACGCCGCGTGGCTGCCGCTGTGGCGTGGCTACCAATCCTTTTACAAGACCGACATTGCACCCGAGGTGTCGGCCGTCACTTGGACGCGGTTGTTGGATCCGGCGGAACCCATGGGCGCCGCGTTGGCCTGGGACGGTGCGAATGCAGTTGGGCTGGTGCACCATATCCGTCACCGCTCCTGCTGGACGATCGGCGACTACCTGTATTTGCAGGACTTGTTCGTGAGCCCCGAGGCGCGCGGCGGCGGAGTCGGTCGAAAACTCATCGAATACGTGTATGAAGTCGCGCGCCGCGCAGGCTGCACGCGCGTGCACTGGCTGACGCACGAGACGAACTCCAACGCCATGTTGTTGTACGACCGCATCGCGGAACGCTCGGGTTTCGTGCAATATCGACGCGCGGTCAAGTAGCTCGCTTGCCGGTCTATGCATGGATGGGCGCGAGCCGATGCCGCGCCAACGCATCGTAATGCGGCTGTGCCTGTTCAGCCAATTTGCGAAGCTGTGTCGGTAACTCGAGGGCGGTCTTGGATCTCGGTGGCTCGAAGCCGGTGGACTTTTCCACCGCTTGGTACCAGGCCGGCGCCCAGACACCGTCCGTCGCGCGCCGTCCCGAGGGCCAGTGCAGCATCGCCGGGGTGAACGGGATGCCGAGCGCTTCGCAGAGCCGCGTCAACGTCTGCGCAGGAGCGGCCAGGATGTCGGCGGCGTCCGCCACCGGAGGCGCCCGTCCCAAGCGGTCCGCTTCGGCTTCGAACAGCGCACGTTGCTGTACAAAACCGATATCCGCCAAGGTGGCGGATTCGCGCTTCAAAACATAGGACGCGAGCACCGCAGCAGGCTCACGAATGAGGAAGGCATTGCGCACTTGCGCCATCCAGCCGCGACCGAACTCTTCCAGCACGTGAAGGGTCATATGCTTCTGATACCAAATCGGCTTTGCGCCCGGCACGGGACCCACGAGCATCGCGGCGACGTCGCGCCAATCCCGCGGCTGCGAAGCAATGACCGCCTCGCGCATCGGGTGATCGAGTCCCGTGCGTTCGAGATATGCAGCGTAGAACGGCTCGTCGCTCACTGCGGCATCGCCGCGCGCCTCGAACGAACGCATCATCGCGGTCGATATGTTGCGCGGGCCCGACCACATGGCGATGCGGATCGGATGGGCTTGCATCAGGGCGGCACCTGCGCATCCTTCAACGACTCGTAGAACGCGCGTAAGCGCGAGGTAATGGGACCCGGCAATGGGTCAACCAGGGGGCGGCCGTCGATTTCGCGCACGGGCGTCAGCCCGCCGAATGTTCCGGTGACGAATGCTTCCTGCGCGCCACGTGCCTCGTCGAGCGTGAAGTTGCCGAGACGCAGGCGCAAGTCATGCCGCTCGCATAGATGGATGACATTGGCGCGGGTGACGCCGTTGAAACAACATTCGCCGCTCGATGTCAGCACCTCGCCGTCCCGAACACAGAAGAAATTAGTTGCGTTGCAGCTCGATACGAAACCCTGCGGATCGAGCATCAGTGCTTCATCCGCGCCGGCGTCGATCGCCTCGAGCAGCGCCGTGATGAGATTGAGGCGGCTGTGAGAATTCAATCTCATGTCGAACATGTGCGCAGGAGTGCAGCGGATCGAGGCCGTGTGCAGGCTCAATCCGCGAGTCGCGAGCTTAGGATCGGGCACCTTGTATTCGGCGACGATCACGATCGTGGCCGGTCCCACCGCATTGCGCGGATCTTGATTGGGTGCGCTCTTTTCACCTCGCGTCACCATCAGGCGAATGTGGACGCCATCGCGCATCTGGTTCGCACTCAGCAGGCGCTGTACCTCGGCGATGAGCGCCGGCCGGGCAAGCCCGATATCGAGCCGGATCTTCTTGGCACCCCAGTAGAGTCGATCCAGGTGTTGATCCAGAAACAGCAGCGTGCCTCGATGCAGCCGCAGACCCTCCCATACCCCATCGCCCACCACGAAGCCGCCGTCGAAAATCGACACCTTGGCCAGGTTCCGCGCCATGAGCTGACCGTTCAGGCTTACCAGCGCCGTGGCATTGCGAGGATCGGCTGCGAAGTCCTGACTTCCGGCCATATGATAAGTTCCGCCATCTCCTGAAACCGCACGCGCCAGCCGCCCCAGCTAGTTTGCCTAACGAAACGCGCGCTGTCATAAGACCGACAACCCATGTCGCAGTTTGGGCTCGAACCATTGGTATTGAGGCGCCGACCCCCTAGAATCGTGATTCCGCGACAGATCGCGCGCAAACCGTCATTATTCGCCTGTGACCCCTTGCGCTTCAGGAGGCGCTGCCGTTAATGCCTAGTCGAATTCCCGAGGGTGAGACCCGCGGTTGGATCGTACCGATCGGCGGCGCCGAGAATAAGGAGAACGATCGCCACATCCTGGAACGCTTTGTACGGGTATCGGGCGGCGCGGACGCCGATATCGTCGTTATCCCAACAGCCAGCCGCATGCACGAGACCGGACCGCGCTATGAAAAGCTGTTCAAGGACCTGGGCGCCGCGCAAGTCACGGTGATGGATTTCGACACGCGCCGTGATTGCCAGGAAGCCGGGCGGCTGCGCCGGCTCGAAGAGGCCAGCGGCATCTTCTTCACCGGCGGCAATCAACTGCGGCTGACGACGCTGCTCGGCGGCACGCCGGTGGCAAAACTCATTCGCGCACGCAATGCCCGCGGCGTCACCGTCGGCGGCACCAGTGCGGGAGCGAGTATTTTGAGCGAACACATGATCGCATTCGGCGATGAGGGCTCCTCCGTGATATCCGGCAGCGTGCGGCTCGCGCCGGGATTGGGACTCACCAACCGCTTCATCATCGATCAGCACTTCCGGCAGCGCGATCGGCTGGGGCGCCTGATCACCGCCCTCGCCTACAATCCGTTCGCGATCGGCATCGGCCTCGATGAAGACACCGCCGCTTTTATTGGGCCCGATGAAACCCTCGAAGTCGAGGGGAGCGGCGGTGTGACCGTCGTTGACGCGGCCGACGTCAGTTTTTCGTCGATCAGCGAGGTCGGCGAGGGCCAGCCGGTCTGCATGCTCGGGCTCAAGTTGCACATTCTGGTCGCCGGTGCGACATTCAACTTGCATACCCGAACGGCATCGGCCGGCGGGTTGGTCCAGGCCAAACAATAATAGATTGCCGCAGAGCGCGGCGGAGCAACGCCCCATGCGTATTCTCGATCGTTCCGTCTATGTCGGCCCTTCGCTGTACGCGCGCTTCCCCGTCATCCGGCTCGAACTCGATTTGGGCGCGCTCGAGGCTTGGCCGACCGGGCGACTGGGACCGGAATTCATCGATGCACTGGCTGCCGCACTGCCCGGGCTCGCCGAGCACGGCTGCTCCTATAAGGAGCCGGGCGGTTTCTACCGTCGCATGCGCGAAGACGACGGTACGTGGCTCGGGCACGTGCTCGAGCACGTGGCCATCGAACTGCAGAACATGGCGGGCGAAGAAGTGACGTTCGGCAAGACCCGCAGCGCCGGTCCACCCGGGGTTTACACGGTTATCTACGAGTACGCGCAGCGCGATGAAGGCATCGCGGCCGGCGACTTGGGCATGCGGCTGCTCTGTTCGCTACTGCCCGCATCCATTCGCCCCGCCGACTCGGTGCCCGAGGGCTGGGTTTGGCAGGAGGCGCGCGATGAATTCATTCGCTTCGCGCAACGCCGCGCGCTCGGCCCTTCGACTGCCGCCCTGGTGCGCGCGGCGGAACACCACGGCATCCCGTGGCTGCGCCTCAATGATCAATCGCTGGTGCAGTTAGGCCACGGCAAGTTCCAACAGCGCATTCAAGCAACCGTGACCAGCCGCACCTCGCACATCGCCGTGGAACTCGCCAGCGACAAAGAAGAAACCAACAAGATCCTGGCCACGCTTGGCCTGCCGGTGCCGAAGCAAGAACTGGTGCAAAGCGAAGCGCAAGCCGTGCGCGCCGCGCGGCGCATCGGGTTTCCCGTGGTGACGAAGCCCTACAACGGCAATCACGGCCGCGGCATCTCCATCCGACTCACCACCGATGAGGAAGTGGCGCAGGGTTACGTCATGGCTCGCGAGCACTCGCGCTCCGTCATCGTCGAAACGTTCATGGAAGGCGATGATCATCGGCTGCTGGTCGTGAACGGCGAACTGGTCGCGGCGACGCGCCGCACGCCGGGGCACGTCGTTGGCGACGGCCAACGCAATATTACGCAGTTGATCGAGATCGTGAATCAGGACCCGCGCCGCGGCGTCGGTCACGAGAAGGTGCTCACGCGTCTGGAACTCGACGCCCAAGCTCACAAAATGCTCGAGCGCGTGGCCATGACCCCCGACTCCATCCCGACGCCGGGCCAGGTCGTGTATCTGCGCTCCACCGCCAATCTCTCCACGGGCGGCACCGCGACCGATGTCACCGACATCATCCATCCTGACAATCGCGAAATGGCCGAGCGTGCGGTGCGCGCCATCGGCCTCGATGTCGGCGGCGTGGATTTTCTCTCCAAAAATATCACCGAGAGCTATCGCACGATCGGCGGCGGTATCTGCGAGGTAAACGCGGCGCCGGGCTTTCGCATGCACGTCGCACCGAGTGAAGGCAAGGGACGCGATGTCGCGGCGCCCGTCGTCGGCATGCTGTTCCCGCCCGGGGTTGCCTCACGCGTGCCGATCGCGGCGGTCACCGGCACCAACGGCAAGACCACCACCGCCCGCATGCTCGCGCATCTAACGAAGATGAGCGGTTATACGCCGGGGTTGACCACCACGGATGGCGTTTACATCGACGGCCAACGCACCGTACAGGGCGATATGACGGGCCCGGTCTCGGCGCGCATGGTGCTCGCCGATCCGCAGATCGATATCGCCATTCTCGAGACTGCCCGCGGCGGCCTGCTGCGTGCCGGCATGGGCGTTCGCGAAATCAACGTCGGCGCCGTGCTCAACGTGCAGTCGGACCATTTGGGCCTGAAAGGCATCGACACGCTCGAACAACTCGCGGAGCTCAAGCGCATCGTGGTCGAGGTCGCGACGGACTGCGCGGTGTTGAACGCGGATGATCCTCTGGTGCTCAAGATGTCGGGGTACACGGAAGCCAAGAACATCTGCTACGTGACCATGAACCCACAGCACACGCTGGTGCGCGAGCACATTCGTGCGGGCGGAAGAGCCTGCGCGCTCGAGGCCGGCGTCAACGGTCAAATGATGACTTTGTACGACCGCGGCAGCCACATTCCCCTGCTCTGGACTCACTTGATTCCGGCAACCCTCGAGGGCCGCGCCACCCACAACGTACAAAACGCCATGTTTGCCGCGGCGATGGCGTTTTCGCTCGGCATTAAACTGGATGCGATTCGTCAAGGACTGCGCACTTTCGATTCGACGTTCTATCAAGCGCCCGGGCGCATGAACATCTTCAACGAGCACCCGTTCAAGGTGCTGTTCGATTATGGGCACAACGCGCACGCCGTCGGCATGCTGGCGGATCTGGCGACGCGTCTCGACGTCACCGGGCGGCGCATCGTCGTGTTGGCGGGTCCCGGTGATCGGCGCGACGAAGACCTGGTGGCGATCGCGAAGGCGGTTGCCGGCCGCTTCGATCACTACATTTGCCGGCGCGACGACAATCTGCGCAATCGCGCACCGGACGAAGTGCCGCGCATACAAGCCCAGGCTTTGCGCGCTGCCGGCGTACCCGAGAGCGCAATTTCGGTCATCCCCGACGAGCAGGAGGCCGTCGACGCAGCCCTACTGATGGGCCAGCCGGGAGACTTGCTGCTGATTTTCGCCGACGCCTTGGTGCGCTCGTGGAAACAAATCACCAAGTTCAAGCCGAGCGGCGCAGCCGCGCCGCAACCCGCGGCGCCGGAGCCGCCCACGGCGGCGGCGCGCAGCGTCGCGGAGCCCAAGAGCAACGGGTCGATGGCACCGCTTTCGGAGGCGATGGCGCCGAACCTCAACATCGAAGGGATCATCCGCGACGAGCGCGGCATTCGCATGGCGCCGGAGACTGAAGACTGAACGTTCCGCACGCGTTGCCGTTTGAGGATTCCCGGCGCCTCACGGGCGGCAATCTGTTCTTTGCATCTACAGGTGCGGTTCTCGAAGCCCTGGGCGAGCTCGATGAGGCGCTGCTCGCGGCGTGGCGCGCACGGATCGAGCGCGCCGCTGCGCGCCTCGGATGGGGTCATCCGCAGTCAGCGGCGCGGCGCCACGCCGGCGGCACCTCCCTGGCGATCGCCGCACCGCTCGATCAATTGTTCGTGGCGACCGAAGTCAACGAATGGGCGCTCTGCGCGGCGCTGATCGAGCGGGATCCGAAGCTGTGCCGCAGCCTCGAAGATGCACTCGCCGCGGCATCGCTCGAAGCCCTGGACAGCGGTGCAACTCCAGGCCCGGATACCATTCCGGTGCTGGAGGAATCCGCGGCGCTGGCACGCTTCGTACGGCTCGCTGCCGTGGAAGCGCGGCCGCAGCTGCGTGCACTCCTCGAGGCTGCTGCACTGCGCGGACTGCCGCATGTGCTCGACGAAGCGCAGCTCACGCTGGGCGCGGGTGCCGGAGGTCGGAGTTTTCCCTTGAGCGCGCTGCCCGATCCAGGCGAGTTGCCTTGGGATCGGTTGCGTGACATTCCAACGGCGATCGTCACCGGTTCTAACGGCAAGACGACGACGGTGCGCCTGCTTGCCGCCTGCGCCCGGGAGCACGGTTGGCACGCGGCGTTCAATTGCACCGATGGGGTATTTTTCGATGATGAGTTGCTCGCCAGCGGCGATTATTCCGGGCCCGCCGGCGCCCGCATGGTGTTGCGCGAGCCGCGCGCGCAGGCGGCCATTCTGGAGACCGCGCGCGGCGGCATACTGCGGCGCGGAATTGCGGTATCGCAGGCACGTGTCGCGGTGGTCACCAATGTCAGCGCGGATCATTTCGGCGAATATGGCATCGACGACCTCGCTGCCCTGGCCGATGTGAAACTGGCGGTTTCCGGCATCGTGTCGGCGAGCGGCCTATTGGTACTGAACGCCGATGATGCGCAGTTGCGCGCGCGCGCAGACGGCCTGACGCGCCGCTTCGGACGCTGCCCGCGCATCGCCTGGTTCGCGCAGAACGCCGACCATCCGCTGCTTGGCGAGAGTCGCTTGCGCGGCGCACCCACCTGCGGCGTTCGCGCGGGAACGTTGTGCCTGAGTTACGACGGCACCGATCACGATCTCGGACGGGTGGCGGCGCTGCCGTTGTCGGTCGACGGCATCGCAACCTACAACGTGGCCAACATGGCCGGCGCCGCGCTCGGCGCCGCTGCACTGGGAATAGCGGCCGCGACCATCGCGACCGTGTTCGCACGTTTCGGAGCCCATTTCGCGGACAATCCGGGCCGCATGATGCGTTTCGACCGCCATGGGGTGCGCATCCTGATCGACTACGCCCACAATCCCGACGGCCTGCGCGGATTATTGACGGTCGCCGAACATCTGCGCGGCACCAACGGTCGTCTAGGATTGCTGTTAGGTCACGCCGGCAACCGCAACGATGCCGATATCGAGGAATTGGCGCGCGTCGCCGCCGCGTTTCAACCCGACCTCGTGGTCGTCAAAGAGAACGAAGCGCAACTGCGCGGACGCGCGCCCGGCGAAATCCCGCGGATACTCTTGGCCGAGTTGCTACGCCGGGGAATCTCAGAATCCGCATTGACGGTGCGCGACAGCGAAGCCGAGGCAGCTCGCTGCGCGCTCGACTGGGCGCGTTCCGGCGACGTGCTTGCGCTACCCCTGCACGGCCGGGGCGCGCGCGCCGAGATCGTGGCATTGTTGGAAGGCGGCTAGCACTCGCGGCGGCATTTGACTTAAGCAGAACTCGCCGCGAACTGCGGATGCCGAGTCACCGCTGCCCGCCACGACGAATCATCGGCAACGGCACCGCAGGGCGCCTGTGCATCGCTGCGGTTCCAACGGGCGAGCCAATCATTTCCGAGCAATTCATGCGCATGCGCCGCGCTCGCCGCGCTTGGCGATAGAGCGATGGTCGTCTCAGCTTTAGGGCCGGTTCCGCGCCCCTTGGCAACAAAGAATCCGGCGGCCAGCAGGGCCGCGCGGACGCTGGTCGAGCAGCTATAGGTGAACAATTCCATGGGCTTCGGCGCGCACACCAGAGCCAACTCGCGAAACGCCGACAGCGTCCACAACGAGGCATCGGTTTTCAACGAGAACGGGTCGAAGAATATGATGTCGGGCGGCGGCGCATCGAATTTTCGGGCGGCAAAATCGCCGCACAGGAGCGACCAATCGATGCCGCCCGCACGACCGATCCAGCGGCTTTGCGCCAACAATACCCGCGGCGCCGCGTGGCGCAGGTGCTTGAACCATCTGACATGGTCGAGGGCGAGTTTGAGCGAATCCAGATCGTGCTCGAAGCTCACCACAGTCAATTGGCGCTGCGTGCCGCAGCTCGCCGCTTCGACCGCGAGAATTGCCGCCATGGCATTGGCGGCGGCGCCCAATCCCACATCCCAAACAACCAGCGGCGCGGCCGCGGGCGCTTGCAGTCGTTCGATCAGCCGCGACTGTTCGACGTAGAGCGAACGTGCCTCCAGCGCCGGATCATCGATGGCGTGCATGACCTCGCCGGAAGTCATGTCACGAATAAATCCGACATCCTGCCGCACGACGACCTCGTAGCGGCCACGCCGCAGCTCGAGTTTGCGGCGTGCGGCGCGGGTGACCTGCGCGGGAGGCTTACCGTAGCTGTCCCGCGCGTCGAGCAGCTCGCGCTGGGCTCTATAGAACGGCAACCAAGTATCCGCGACAATGTGCTCGCGCATGGTGCGCATCAGTCGCGCATAGAAATGCACGTTGTGCAGACTCAAGAATTGCCAGCCGGTGCTCTCGTGCACGCGTTGCAGATGAAAAAGATAGGCGATCGAGTAGGTCTTGCACGTATAACACTCGCAGGCAGGATCGAGCGGACCCTCGATGCCGCGATAGGCGCCACGCCGCAGATCGCGCCGCCCGAGACTGGTGAATGCCACGCCCTGTCGAGCAAGCGAGGTCGGCAGAATGCAATCAAACATGTCGACGCCGCGATGCACGGCCTCGAGAAGATCGCGTGTCGTGCCGACTCCCATCAAATAGCGCGGCTGATCGAGAGGCAGCAGTTCCGTGACGGTGGCCGTGCATTCTTCGCGCTGCGCGCTGCTCTCGCCTACCGCAAGACCGCCGATGGCGTAGCCGTCGAACGGCATGTCGGTGATGACGCGGGCGCTCTGGATCCGCAGAGCCGGATAGGCGCCGCCCTGCACGATGCCGAACAATGCCTGCGCCGAGTCGCCGCGTGCGTCCAAGCTGCGGCGGGCCCAGCGGTGAGTCAATTCCATGGCGTCGCGCGCCACGCTGTGCTCGACGGTCGACGGCACGCATTGATCGAGCACCATCATGATGTCGGAGCCGATGGATTTTTGCGTCGCGATGCTGCGTTCGGGACTCAAGCGAACAAGGGTGTTATCCAGGTAACTCTTGAATTCCGCGTACTCCTCGCACAAGGTGCGGTTGCCGGGCAGGGAATATATTTGAAAGCCTCCCGAATCGGTCAACACCGATCGCGGCCAATTCATGAAGCCGTGGATTCCGCCGAATTTCTCGAAGATCTCGATTCCCGGACGCAGCAGGAGATGATAGGTGTTGGCCAGCAACACCTGAACCCCGCTCTCGAGAAGATCCTCGCGCCGCTGGGACCGGACGGCGGCGTGCGTTCCGACCGGCATGAAGGTCGGCGTCAGTACCTCATTGTGCCGAGTCGTGAAACGCGCCGCCCGCGCCCGCGAGCCCGAGGCCGTGGCCTGCAGTTTGAAATCAAGGCGACCCATGAAGACGGCCGCCGATTAGCACAGCTGCTCCGCTCGAGAGCAGTCTCATTACCGCGGCGTCGCTTCAGTGCAGTAGATCTGCCGGGACATTGCCGCCATTGTCGGCCAGCTTCTGCAAGACTGTTTGATGCAGCCACATATTCATCTGCGCCGAATCGCCCATCTTGTCGGCCGGGCAGCCGAGTTCAGTCGCAAGCTGCTTGCGTGCGCCGAAACTGCTGTCGAGTCCGAGCAATTTCAGCAAATCGACTATGGAGACGCGCCAGTTGAGTTTTTCGGGATTCTTGGCCGCGAGCGCCTCGAGCTGACCCACAACGTCGACGACACTGATTGCCGCGGGCGCCGCCGGCGCAGGAGCGGCGGCAGGAGCCGCCGCTGCCGCAGCGGGCGCAGGGGCTGGTGCCGGTGCCGCTGCTTTCGCAGATCCGAAACCGAGTTTGCTCAGAATGCTTGCAAATATGCTCATCATGACTCCTTGACCGAGAACGCCTGGCTTGCGACGGTGCGCAGTTGATATCGAATCGCGCCCTGGTGTCAAGGTCGAGCCGGAGATCCACGACATGGCGCAGGGCTGCTACGGCCGGTTCACGTCCGGCCGCAACCCAATTGGAATATAGCGCCGACAATCGCAAGAACTAATTGCAAATGTCAAGAATTGCAATGCGAGGCGCCGTTTAGCCTCGTTGTATGCAATTCATTTGTGCGTTAGATTCGCCTCGAATAAGAAATCCGAAAAGGGGTGAACGCCATGAAGAAGGTGTTGATTGCGCTCGCCCTGACTGTCACAGGATGTTTGGCGGTGCCGTCCGCTGCCCATGCGGCGACCCCCGTGCCGGACGGAATGGCGGGAAAACTGATCCGCCATTACCACATGCAGCCGATCCCGCTCGAAGGTCCTTGGTTCAGCCTCACCTACACGAGCGAAGATACGCTTGAGGGTGAGGCCCTGCCGGCGCGCTACAGCGGGCGTTCACACGCTGCCGGCAGCGCAATCGTCGTTGTCGAAACGCCGCGGGAATTCTCGGCGATGCATCGCCTGCAGACTGACGAGGTGTGGCACTTCTACGATGGTTCGCCGCTTGAGCTACTGCTGCTTTATCCAGATGGGCACGGCAGGAAAGTAACGCTCGGGGCGAATGCACTGGCCGGCGAGTTGCGGCAATTCACGGTTCCTCACGGCGTCTGGCAGGGATCGGCTCCGCGCCACTCGGCCGCGGGAACGTATTCGTTTGTCGCGGATCAACTTTCACCGGCATTCGATAATGCGGACTTTCAAATGGGTTATCGAGACCAGCTGCAACACGAGTACCCCGCTTTCGCAAAAGACATCGAACGCCTGACGCGGGTAGAGTTCGCATTCGGCACGGCCGAAGCGCCCCAGCCGGCCGAACGGAAGCCGAAAGCGCTCGCCTTCGGTTCCGCCGGGATCCCGATTCAGAGCGCATCGCCCGGCGTCGGTCTGCAGGAACTGGTGGGCCAACAGGCAACATCGGCGCGGACTTCGCGGCTCAGTGTTGCGCAATTCACGCTCGCTCCGGGGCACAGTTCCGGCACCAGCCACAATCGCCTCTCGCAAGAGGTATTTCTGATTACGAGTGGCTCCGGCCGCGTTCATCTTGAGGCAAGCGCGGTCCCCGTGGGACCGGGTTCAACCGTCTTCATCCCGGCCCATGAGCCGCATTCGATCGAGGCCGACTCGAGCAACACCTTGATCTTCTTTGCGATCTCGGCGCCCGCATTTACCCCGCAAGACTACGTCCTCGACCAGCCCTGAGGATCGATATGATCATCGCTTTTCTCGCCTACTACGCATCTGCCGGCTTTCCGATGTGGCGCGGCGCTGGTGGTCTTGCTCGCGGTTTTGACGTTTTCGCAGCATGCCGCGATGCATTAGTTCGCACGACGACGGAAGTCCATATGAAAAAACTCGGTTTCCTCGTGGTCCTCGCCCTGACTCTCGCCGGCCTCGGCCGCGCAGAGGACTTGCGGTACAGATGGAATTTGAACGACCTTTATGCCGCGCCGGCCGCGTGGGACGCCGATACCAAACAACTCAGCGCCGATATGGCACAAGTCAAAGCCTGCCAGGGACAATTAGGCTCCGGGGCGGATGGTCTGAAGCAGTGTCTCGATCTTTATTTCGCAGCAGCGAAGCGCCTGTACCGGCTGTTCGTCTACGCCAGTTTGCGCCGCGACGATGACACCAGTGATCCGGCGGGAACGGAGCGCATGCAACGCGCCGGTGTTGTGCGCGGCCAATTCAGCGAGGCGACGGCCTTCATACGGCCCGAACTGCTGGAGCTCGGGGCGGAACGCCTGCAAACGCTGCTGCATGGCAGTGCGAGTCTTGCGATGTACCGTCACTTCCTCGACGACATCGAACGCGCGGCCTCTCACACGCTCAACCAGGACGGCGAGTCGCTCATTGCTGCGTTCAGCCTGATCAGCGACACGGCCCAAGCCACGGACACGCTGTTCCGCAACGCCGAGCTGACCCGCCCGACAGTGAAACTCTCGGATGGTACCGAGGCGCGGCTCGACGACTCCGGATACGAGACCTATCGACAGGTGGAGAACCGCAACGACCGCAAGCTCGTTTTCGACGAATTCTGGGCAGCCCAGAAACACTTCGAAGGCACCCTGGGAATGCTGCTCTACAAGTCGATGCAAAAGGACCAGGTGGAAGCGCGCGTGCGACACTATCCGGACTCGCTTAGCGCGAAGCTCGATGACCAGCGAATTCCAGCCGCCGTTTACCAAACGCTCATCGAGCAGGTAAATATCGGCTTGCCCACCTTGCATCGCTACCTGCGGCTGCGCGGCCGGCTGCTCGGAATCGCCGATCTTCACTACTACGATATTTATCCGCCTTTGGTGCATTCGCCCGCTTCCTACACGCCGGAGGTGGCGCAGCAGCTGACGCTCGAGGCGGTCAAGCCGCTCGGCGAGGCCTACGTGCGCGAGATGCGAAGCGCGTTCGACAGCCGCTGGGTCGACTTCTACCCGCGCCCGCACAAATCATCGGGCGGCTACATGGCGGGCTTCGCCTACGATGTCCATCCATACCTGCTGCTGAACCACGACAATACCTATCAATCGGCATCGACATTCGCGCATGAATTCGGGCACGCCATGCATACCCGCTTGGCCAACGCCGCCCAGCCTTTTGTTTACGCGGCTTATCCCATTTTCATCGCGGAGATCGCGTCCACCTGCAACGAGCAGCTATTGCTCGATCACATGTTGAAAGTCGCGAAGACCGATGATGAGCGAATTTTGTATTTGGGTTCGGCCCTGGAATCGCTGCGCGGCACCTTCTTTCGACAGGCCATGTTCGCGGAGTTCGAGCGCGATGCACACGCCGTGGTGGATCGAGGTGAGCCGCTCTCCGGGGCGAAATTCACCCAGCTCTATGCAACCATCTTGAGGCGCTATCATGGCGACGCGCAGGGCGTCATGAAAATAGACGACCTATACACCGTCGAATGGAGTTTCATTCCGCACTTCTACAATTCGTTCTATGTGTTTCAATATGCGACTTCGGTCGCCGCCAGCTCGCTGTTTGCGGACGCCATCCTTCAGAAACAGCCGGGCGCGCAGGAGCGTTACCTGCAACTCCTGCGTGCCGGCGGCTCCGACTATCCCTACGAATTGGTGAAGCGAGCGGGCGTCGATCTGGCGACGGCAGCGCCCTATCAATCGTTGGTGTCGCGCATGAACAGCATCATGGACCAGATTGACGCGATCGTGGCCAAACGGAAGCGCTAGCCAAAAGCTGGCGCGGATAGTCGAGACTCAGTCGCGAAAAAACGACCGCAACGCGCGCAGCGTTTCCTCGGGTTTCTCCTCGGGAATGAAGTGTCCGCAATCGATAGCCTCGCCCATCGGCGATGGCACGAAATCAAGCCAAGTCTCCAGTGGCTTGAATGTCTTGCCGATAACGCCGCGCGACCCCCAAAGTATCAATGTTGGGCAGGTAATTTTCCGGTTGCCAATTACATCGGCCCGGTCATTCGCCAAATCGACCGTGGCACCCGCACGGTAGTCCTCACACGCCGCATGTATCCCCTCGGGCGTACCAAACAGGCGAAGATACTCGGCGAGGATTGCCTCGCTAAAGGTGTCTTGAGTAGCGGAGTAATGCTCAAACACGGACGCTTTCAACCAAAAAGCAGGATCGCAACCAATGAGTCTTTCCGGAAGCGGCCGCCGCTGGATGAGGAAGTACCAGTGGAAATAAGCGCTTGCCATCGCCATTCCGCCCTGCTCATACACCGCCTTCGTCGAGACTATGTCGAGCAGCGCTAGACGTCTAACCGCGGCCGGATGATCGAGCGCGAGACGGTAGGCGACGCGTGCGCCTCGGTCGTGCCCTGCGAGCAGGAACTCTCGATACCCGAGCCCGGCCATGACCTCAATCATGTCGTTTGCCATCGCGCGCTTCGAGTAGTTCGAGTGGTCTGGCAGGCCTTCGGGCTTGCTGCTGTCGCCATAACCACGAAGGTCCGCGCAGACCACCAAGAAGTCCTCGGCAAGTGCCGGCGCGACCTTGTGCCACATGAGGTGTGTTTCCGGATAACCGTGCAGCAGCAACAGGGGTGCCCCCTTGCCACGGGTCGCAAGATTGATCGTGGCGCCGGCTGTCTTGATCCGCTGGTAAGCGAAGCCCGCAAGGATCGACTGCGAAGGGGCGAATTCCATTGGCGGGTTATCGCGGCGGCAATCGCTGGAAGCTTGGCAAGCCGTCCGGGATTTGATGGAAAGCCTGCTTGTCGATGGTATAGATTGCCATTTGTGGGCTGCCAAACAGGCTTGGCTCGTCGAGCGTGCCGACCTTTACAATCACGGCCGCCAATCCAGGCCGCCGCGTCGTGAGATGCGTGCCGCATTCCGCGCAGAATTCTCGCGTCACCGCAGAATCAAGGTCGCGGCGGGCAAATTGCTTGGGCGTCCCCTTGGTGTAGGCAAAGCCGGCGGGCGGCATCAACATAAACATGTTGGGGGCGCCGCCGGTCATGAATTGGCACTCCCGACAGTGACATTGCGCCCTCAGCATCGGTTCCCCTTCGGCGACGAAGCGCACCTCGCCGCAGTAGCAGCCACCTTCGAGTTTCATTTCGCCCTCCCGATTCTCGTCATCATTGCGAGCGTATAGCGTAACTCGATCGTACTCTTTAGACGACGCACAGACGTCTTAATTACTTGGCCGGCGACAACGACTCCAAGGACGGACACGGATGACTCGGGGCTCGGGTATCGCACACCGTTACTTTGGCGAGCGCGTGCATGGCGTCGTCCAGGGTTTGGTCCGAGGGGACGGATCGCCAGGCGTGTTGCACCGAGTACAGCGCGTCGCTTCCCTTGATCACGCGGAACGCCGTGGTCTCGGGCTTGCCCGTTGCAGGATTCTGCGGGCATCTGAGCAGCAGCATCGAGACGACATACCCATTAATCTGCCCGGTAAAGATGCCTTTCGCGGATGTTCCCGGGCACGCGTTCATGTATCTCGCGCCAACGCCCTGAAGGAACGCGGCGGCATCGACTGCGGCGCCGCGAAAGACTTGCACCGTCAGCATCTCGGTCCAGTCTTCGACGGACTGACCGGCGGGGACCCACTCAGTCATCAATCGATTATCGCGATCCGATTCAAAGCCTATTTTGAAATCCCTGGGCGGGGAGAACAATAAGTTCTCCGCCACTATCAACGATTGGCCAGATGCAATCGCGGACACGCATGCGATGAGGATCAGTATCGCGGAGCGCACTTTTCGGACGCTCTGCGCCGCTCAGCGTTTTGCAAAACGATGCGGCGTCGATGGTCATCGGCAATCCCCCACTCCTTGATTTCATCGAGAGAGCGAAAGCAGCCGAGACAGGTAAGCTCATCGTCTAGGCAGCAATTTCGAACGCACGGGGATGGAACGCAGCCGTTGACGGTATTCATTTATTTCGGAGCATAATACGGGCTCCGAATTTGATCACATTGAGCTGCGGGAATCCGGGAAATCCATCACAAGGATAGTGATCTCGTCGAACTCAGGCTCACGACAAGAACTTGGAATACGATCGACGGTCAGCCGCGTAACAACTGCATGCTGCGGCTTCCAGAGCCTTCCTATCCAGGATCTTGACCTCGCCACGAGCGTAGTCAATGACGGCGCGCCGCTGAAGCGCCACTGCTGCGGTCGTGATCCCGACTCTCCTTACGCCAAGCACGCTCGCCATCAACTCGTGCGTCACGCTAAGAGTGTCCTTATGCGCGCGGTCGTGGGTCATCAGCAGCCAACGCGCCAGGCGTTGATTCAAATCATGAAATCTTGAACAGCGCGCCATTGACACCCCCTGCAGAATTGTCACGTGCAAGTAGCGATGGATACTTCGCTGAAGCGATGTGTTGGAGTTAAGTTCGCTCTTAAAATGGGTTGCGGGCAACCGCCAAGCCGAGCCGGCGCTGTGGACTCGCGCGAACGTGGCAGCAGTCGATACGCCCAAGGCGAAATGCGTCCCCAGCATGCCTTCATTCCCGACCAAGGCAACTTCCAAAGCCGGCAGGTCGCCAGGCGAGGTCCACAAAGACAACGTGCTGCCCGTGGGGAAATAGATATACCGCGCCCGTGAATTGCGAGCGTAGAGCACTTGCGCCAAACTCAGTTCTACCGGCTCGCACTTCGCCAGCAAACGACTCCGAGACTTCTGTGGAAGTCCTTCGATGAGGCGATTCGCGACCGATAGCATCCGGCAGGTCCGCTCTGTTATGTTACTGACACCAAGCCTATCGATGTATTTGCACGCTTACCGTCTGTCAGCGCACATACGGACGATTCCGGCTATTGCGCAATCGCGGCAGGCAGCAAGCGGTCGTATTCACGCTTGACGACGGCATAACACTCGCAGGTGCGGTCTTCCAGACCTTTGCGATCCAGCACGGTAATGTGTCCTCTGGAATACCGGATGAGTCCCGCCTTTTGCAGCTTGAGCGCCCCTTCGGTCACCCCTTCTCGTCGAACGCCCAACATATTGGCAATCAGCTCCTGGGTCATCACGAGCTCAGCGCCCTGCAGCCGATCGAGACTCAGCAGCAGCCACCGACAGAGTTGTTGGTCGAGCGAGTGGTGCCGGTTACACACGGCGGTCTGGGCCATCTGGGTGATGAGCGCCTGCGTATAGCGCAGCAGCAAATGTAGAACAGGCCCGGCCCTATCGAACTCGCTTTTCATGACGGGCGCCCTTAATCGGCATCCCGACCCGGCGCTTTGAACGACTGCCCGGCTTGGCGTCGATTCTCCGCCCATGAAAAGGGAGACCCCCACAATTCCTTCGTTGCCGACGACGGCGATCTCGGCAGACGCTCCGTTTTCCATGACGTATAACAGCGAAACGATGGCCGTCAGCGGAAAATAGACATAGCCAAGCGCGACACCCGACTCGTACAGCACTTCTCCGAGCGGCATGTCGACGCGTTCCATCAAGGGTGCCCAACGATTCCATTCTTCCGGCGGCAAGGATGCTAGAAGGCGATTCTTTTTCAGATCTGCGTAGCGCGCCATGGGTCGGGTTCAAGAGAATTGCGGGATGCCAAGTTGGCCGAGAGGCGCTCGAATCGAGCGGCCAGCGTAACCGATTTAGTTCCGCATGTATGTTCGATACCGCACACAGCCTATCACGAGCGCCAGGGAAAACGCCGATACTTCATTAGGGGACTTTCAATTGGCGCAAGACGGCCACCTTCAAGACGTTGGCCCGTCTGCATGCCGACGATATGATTCGAACTGTTGCGGCGCAACGTGAGCCAGCGCGGCGCCCGGAGGCACACCGAGCACTCCTATGCTGGTTTCAGTGACAGCGCTGCTGAGCCCTGCGTCGGTCGTTACGGGATCCGAGTTCCACAGCCCTCCGCCGGCGCGCGCCATTTCCATGCGGTTATCTCCGGCATATCCTGACCATGCTGATCGATATAGTGTTTATGCTCGATGAGCTTGTCCCGAACGAGTTGCTTAAGATAAGCGCCGTTCGCGCCGAGATTGGGCACTCGGTCAATGACATCCTCGACGAGATGAAATCGGTCGATGTCGTTTTGCACGCGCATGTCAAACGCGGTCGTGATCGTGCCTTCTTCCTTATAGCCGCGAACATGCAGATTTCGATTGGTGCGACGATAGGTCAGCCGGTGCACCAAGCTCGCGTAGCCGTGGAAACCGAATACGATGTGTTTGTCTTTCGTAAAGATCGAATCGTAGTCGGTGTCCGACAGTCCATGAGGGTGTTCACTCTGGGACTGAAGCTTCATCAAATCGACGATGTTGACGACGCGAACCTTGAGGCGGGGCAGATGTTCGCGCAGCATGGAAACCGCCGCCAGCACTTCCAGCGTCGGTGTGTCGCCGCAGCACGCCATGACCACGTCCGGATCGCTGCCTTGATCATTGCTTGCCCACTGCCAGATTCCGACACCTTCGGTGCAGTGAATAGTTGCCTGCTCCATGTTGAGCCACTGCGGCAACGCATGCTTGCCGGCTACGACCACATTCACGTAGTGACGAGTCCTTAGGCAGTGATCGAACACGGACAATAGACAGTTCGCATCGGGCGGCAGGTAGACCCGCACGATGTCCGCCTTCTTGTTGATGACGTGATCCAGAAATCCCGGATCTTGGTGAGTGAAGCCGTTGTGATCCTGCTGCCACACGTGCGAGGCCAGCAGGTAATTGAGCGAGGCGATCTTGCGCCGCCAGGGGAGTTCTGCGGTGACTTTGAGCCATTTGGCGTGCTGACTGAACATCGAATCGACGATTCGAATGAACGCCTCATAGCTATTGAAGATCCCATGCCGTCCGGTCAACAGATATCCCTCGAGCCAGCCTTCGCACTGATGTTCACTCAACATGGAGTCCAGCACCCGACCACTCGGGGCGAGAAACTCATCGGCCGCCGTCGCGCGGGCATCCCATTGACGATCGGTCACCTCGAATACCGCGCCCAAGAGGTTCGATATGGTTTCATCGGGTCCAAAAAGCCGAAAGTTGCGGTGCTCCGCGTTCACTTTTGCAACATCGCGCAGAAAATGACCCAGGACGAACGTATCTTGGGCGTCGACGGCACCGGGTGCGGGAACGTCGACGGCATGAATCCGAAAGTCGGGCATGCGCAGGTCGCGCAGCAGCATGCCGCCATTGGTGTGCGGATTGGCGCCCATGCGGCGGTTTCCGCGCGGGGCGAGCGCCGCCAATTCGGGCACGAGACGGCCATTCGCATCGAAGAGTTCCTTGGGCTTGTAGCTGCGCATCCACAGCTCGAGCTGCGCCAAATGTCCGGGATGGTCCGAATCCACGATCAACGGCACCTGATGCGACCGGAAGGTTCCTTCCACTTGCAATCCATCAACAACCTTTGGGCCCGTCCAACCTTTGGGAGATCGAAATACGATCATTGGCCATCGGGGCCGTGTCCGATCGTTGCTGCTGCGCGCACGTTGTTGGACGGTCTTGATGGTCGAAATCGCTCGGTCGAGCGCGCCCGCCAGCGCCTGATGCATCTCGTGCGGATCGTCGCCTTCGACGAAGAGCGGCGTCCACCCGCAGCCTCGAAAGAACTGCTCGAGTTCCTCATGCTCGATGCGTGCAAGGACCGAGGGATTGCTGATCTTGTAGCCGTTCAAATGCAAAATCGGCAGAACGACACCATCGGTGCGCGGATCCAAGAACTTATTCGACTGCCACGCAGTCGCAAGAGGCCCCGTTTCCGCTTCGCCATCGCCGACGACGCAGGCGACGATCAGATCGGGATTGTCGAAGGCGGCGCCGAATGCGTGACTCAACGAGTAACCAAGCTCGCCGCCTTCGTGAATCGAGCCCGGCGTCGTCGGAGCAACATGGCTCGAAATGCCGCCCGGGAAGGAAAACTGCTTGAACAACTTCTTGAGCCCGGCAGCATCCTGGCTAATATCGGGATAAACCTCACTGTAGCTACCTTCGAGGTATGTGTTGCCGACAATCGCGGGACCTCCGTGACCCGGACCGGCGACGTAAAACATGTTCAAGTCATACTGGTTGATAACTCGATTCAAGTGCACATAGATGAAATTTTGGCCCGGGGTCGTTCCCCAATGACCCACCACGAGCGGCTTGACGTCGGCGAGCGATAAAGGCCGCAGCAGCAATGGATTGTCGTACAGATAGATCTGCCCGACCGAGATGTAGTTGGCCGCGCGCCAATAGGCGTGCATATTCTCGAGAAGCTTGGGGGCTAAGGATTGAGTCGGCATGTTGGTTCCGCGTGAGAGGATTTAGAGCGCTGCGGCGGGTACGCGGTACCGGCTGCTGGTCATGGCACCTTAGGCGAGACTCGAGCGGAGGTCTGTGCGTTAACGTACGTCAGGCGCGCGATCGCACATGCCGCGAAGTCGCCGGTGACGAAGCTTAACCAAGCAGCCCTTTGACGCGACTTGCAAGCGCCTCCATGGCGAACGGCTTTGTCAGCACAGACATTGCGGCATCCACTTTGCCGTGTCTCAGCACCGCGTTTTCCGCGAAGCCCGTAATGAACAACACCTTGAGTTGCGGACGAAGTGCGCGCGCCGCCTCCGCGACCTGCCGTCCATTCAGCCCCCCCGGCAGCCCGATATCCGTGATCAGCAAGTCGATGCGTGCAGTGGATTGCAGTACCTTGAGCCCCGATGGACCATCTTTCGCTTCCATCACGATATAGCCCAGCTCCCTGAGCACATCGGTGACCAGCATGCGTACCAGCGGCTCGTCATCGATCACCAACACAGTCTCGCCTTGGACGGCGTGCGCCATGTCCGACAAGTCGGGCTGCGCTTCGATGGCGTCAGCCTCTCCCACATGGACTGGCAGATACAAGCACACCGTCGCTCCGTGACCCACCTCCGAATAAATGCGGACTTGGCCCCCGGATTGGCGCGCAAACCCATAGGTCATGGACAGCCCGAGCCCCGTCCCTGCGCCCAAAGGCTTGGTTGTAAAAAACGGATCAAAGGCACGCGCAATCACGTCCGGCGTCATGCCGGTGCCGGTGTCGGTGACGCACAGCGTGACGTATTGCCCGGGCGGTACGTCTCGCTCACGCCCGCTACGTTCATCGACCCACTCATTACTGGTTTCGATCATCAATGAGCCGCCATCGGGCATGGCATCGCGGGCGTTGATGCATAAGTTCAACAGTGCGTTTTCCAACTGATTCGGATCCACCCGTGTGATCCACAGACCGGCGGCGCCGACCACTTCGACCTTCACCGATGGGCCAACCGTGCGGCGTATCATTTCCTCCATGCCGGCGACCAGCCGGTTGATGTCCGTCGGCCGGGGATCCAGCGTTTGGCGACGCGCAAAGGCCAGCAGCCGATGAGTGAGCGCGGCGGCTCGCTTGGTGGCACTCTGCGCGGCCACAATGTAGCGGTCTGCGTCTCGTATGCGTCCTTGCAGCAACCGACTGTTCAGCAGTTCGAGACTTCCGCCGATGGCCATCAGCAGATTGTTGAAGTCGTGAGCAATGCCGCCGGTCAGTTGCCCGACTGCTTCCATTTTCTGCGACTGCCGAAGTGCGTCGAGCGCGGCCACCAACTCGGTTCGGACCTCCCGTTCTTGCGTTACATCCCGCGCGCTGCAGTAGAATTTGCCTGCCTCCGGCACAGCGACCCAAGAAAGCCAGCGATATTCGCCGTCGGCGCCCCGATATCGGTTCTCGAAGCGCAGTACGGGCTCATCTCCCGCCAGGACCTGAAACCTGATGCGGGTCTTGTCGACATCATCCGGGTGAATGAATTCGTAGATTGATGTCCTCAGGATTGCCTCGGAAGACCAGCCAAGCGTAGTCGTCCAAGCCGGGTTGGTGCTTTCGAAGTAGCCCTGCGCATTGAGAATACCAAGCAGGTCGGTACTGACCTCCCACAGCCGGCCGCGCTCTGAGGACTGATCGCTCATCATCGAATCAATGGCGACTTTCAGATTGCGCACCTGCGCTCCCGTTCAGAGTAATGGTTGCGAGCGGTTCGTCGATTGGCTGCGGGGCCTCGGATCTGACTAACTTGAGCCGGCTTTGGCCGACGTACGCGACTGCGGCCCGCCGCGCCTGTGCATCATTGTAAGTCTTACGCTGCGCGAGTCTGTGCGTTGCCGTACACAGTGAAGCTGTTGCTGCGCTGCGCCCTCATCCCTTCCGCCGGGGTGC
>CAYRAC010000001.1:0-35950 GCA_964422045.1 uncultured Steroidobacteraceae bacterium | reverse complement strand
CGAATTCATGAGCGCGAACACATTGAGCGAGATGCTCGACGACTTCGACACGCTCAAGCGCGGCCGAATCTCGGAGCGCGTGTTGATCGCGGGCGGCGATGAGAGCATCACCGACCCGAGCCGCGTGCCGCCTGGCCGCGGCATGTTTCATGGGATCACGTTTGCGCCCTACACTCTGGCAGACGGCGGCGCGTCGCGCTGGGACGAGATCGCCGAGCAGATGGGCGATCGCAGCCTCGCCGCCTACCGAAAATTCGTCATGAACCTGACCCCCGACAACATCATCAAGCGCACGATCGCAACGCCGCTCGATCATGCGCGCAATTCACCGAACAGCATGGTGGGCGGCGACGTGCATGGCGTTGCGCCGTACTTCTATCAGACCGGCGGTCACCGGCCGACTCCCGACTTGGCGCAGTACACGGTGCCGGGAGTGGAACGATTCTACCTGGTCGGGCCGTTCCAACACCCCGGCGGCGGCGTCTACGGCGCCGGCCGGGCCACGGCGATGCGCATGTTCGAGCAATTCGGCTTGGATTTTCACAAGACCGTGGGCGGCGAATCCGCCGCTGCCGGCAAGGTCACCAGTCTCGGCAGCGCGGGCGGTGCGGCGCCGCCGGGCCCCGGTGGTGCGGCGGATGACAGCGTCATCTTGTATGGCCCCGCGAACGAGGACTTGATGGTGATCCGCAGCATCGAGCGCGACGGCAATAGCGTGGTCGTGAAGGGGCAGGCGTACGGCACCATGCCGCTCGCCGCCACCTTAAGGCCGGAGCAGGCGCGGCGGCTCTTCAAATTATTGAAGCTGCCGCTGATTCCTTTCCTGATCAGCTTTCTGTTTCGCCGTTCGAAAACGCGCGACACTTGAACGGAGACGCCGCAGTGACCCAACCATTGGAATTCTGGCACCACCACGGCGGGGTGAGCGTGCCCGATCTCGATGCCGCCATCGCCTGGTGGCGCACGGTGCTCGGATTCGAAGTGGCGGAGCGCTTCCCGATTCCCGCGATTCCCGCGGAGGTCGCGATGCTGCGCAACGGCCCGATGCACATTGAGCTATTTGCCGTGCCGGGAGCCAAGCCGCTGCCCGCCGAACGACGCGAGCCAGACAGCGATGTGCACACTCACGGCAACAAGCATGTGTCCTTCGCCGTGGCCAATGTGCGCGAATTCGCCGCCGAATTGCAGCGGCGCGGCGCGGACATCGTCTGGGTCAAAGAAATGAAACATGGCTCCAACATCTTCATCCGCGACAACGCCGGCAACCTGATCGAGTTCGTGCAAGGATCGAAGCCCGCCGCGACGGTCGGCTACTTGTAGCCGAGACCGGCCGCGAGAGCACCGTCGAAACGTCGGCCGGTGGCGCGCAGTTGCTCGAGCTCGGCGCCTTCCCAAATGCGCTGCAGACACCCGTCGATCAAGAGGGCGGCTCGATCGGCGTGATGTTCGACGATGTCGAGGGAATGGGTTGCCAACAACAAGGCGCCGCCCTGCTCAAGCCTCGCGCGTAAGTGACGTTTGAGGACTTGCGCACTGGCCGGATCCAGGCCGTTGAAAGCCTCGTCCAAGACGATCAGGTTTGGATCGCCGACCAGCGCGAGCAGCACTGCCAGCTTCTGACGCGTTCCAAGCGACAATGTGTCGACGAAGCAGTCCCAATAGGGAGTTAGCCGCAACTCGTCCGCAAGCTCGAACAGATCGTTGCCGATGGCGGACAAGCGCTTCGCTCCCGCGTGAATCTCCAAGCACTGCCCGGCGGTCAACAATGGGGGCAGCGCGTCGGGCGCGCAGCCGTAGCCCAAGCGCATTTTCGCCGCGAAGGACTCGTGCTCCAGGGAATGTCCGGCAATGACTATCTCGCCCGCAGTTGCAGTCTTGCGCCCGACGATGCAATCGAGGAGGGTGCTCTTGCCGCAGCCGTTCGGGCCGAGCAGTACGAACCACTCGCCGGGTTTGAGCACTAAAGAGATTCTATCGAGCACGACTCGTTCGCCGTAGCCCGCCACCAGATGCCGAATGTCGAGAGGGAGCTCGGTCACTGGCCGCCAACCCACATGAGCCACTTGGCCATCGCGCCGAGGCCAGCCATGACAACCAGGCTGGGAATCGCGACCAGCCAACTCAAACGACGCAACGAGAGCGGCAGGGGCGCAAGCCACCGGCGCGCGAGGTGTGTGACCGCCACCACCGAGTGCGCCAGGAACAGGGCAGCCAGCGCCGTGCCAACCAGGCCAATCATGAGCATTGCCGCCGCGGCAGAGGTTCCCAGGGGTGTCATCAACAGCACGGGCAGCAGGGTCCGCGAGACGGTTTTCGGCTGCAGCATGGCAAACATCCGGCGAATCGGCCAGATTCCAAGTGAGCCCACCGACGGCACCGGGCGCCGGCCGGGTGTCGCGCGATGCGGGACATAGCGCGATCCTGGATAGGGAGTTACCGGCTTCGGAAGGCGCACCGCAAAGCCTATGGTGGCGCCAAGCAAGGCACCCAAGAGGAGCCAACCAATCGCGATGAGGCAGCCCTGCACGGGCAATCCCGCGATCGCGAGCAGCGCATCGGCAAGGAGCGCAAAGCCCAAGACCAATGCAAGGCCGACGCTGAGCGGAGCCAATACAAGCGAGAGTCCTTCGATCAGGCGAGCGCGAGGCCTCACCGGCAATGCAGCCACCCACGAGCGCGCGGCACGCGCGCGCTCAATGCTCCTTTGGCGCGACACGGCGACGGCCGCCACCATCGCGGCGAGCGCTGCGATCGCCAGGGTGTGATCCTTCAAGCGTTCGAATGCCGATGCGACGCTTACTCGGTGCATCCACACCGGCCACGTCGCGCCGACTGCGGCGATGACCAGCAGCAGACTCGAGATTTCGAACAGCCGCCGCTTGCGATTGTGCCCAGTCCATTCCCGATACAGCGTGGCCAGACGCGGCAGCGTTTGCAGCCATGGCGGCGGAGGCGGGTTTGAATAATCTTTGCGCATGCGAATCGACTGCAACCGCCCGGCGAACACTCGCCTTGCTATAGTGAGGCGCGATTATGGCACCCATCCTGAGTATCGACGATTTACGGCAGTTGGCGCGGCGGCGCATTCCGCGCGCCATCTTCGACTATGCCGCCGGCGGGTCATACGAGGAACGAACCATGATGCGCAACAGCGCCGATTTGGATGCCATGACGTTTCGTCAACGCGTGATGGTCGATGTATCCAATGTGTCGGTGGCGAGCACCATGCTCGGCATTCCGGTGTCCATGCCGTTGGCGATCGGTCCGACCGGACTTGCCGGATTGTTCCACGCGGACGGCGAGATTCTCGCGGCGCGGGCCGCGGCCGCCTGCGGCATACCCTACTGCATGAGCACCATGTCGATCTGTTCGATCGAAGATGTGCGCGCCGCGACCCGGCAGCCGTTCTGGTTCCAGCAATACTTGATGAAGGATCGCGGCTTCAATCAGGAACTCATCGACCGCGCGGCCGCCGCACAGTGTTCGGCGCTGATGCTCACCCTCGACCTGCAGGTGCTCGGCGAGCGCCGCCGCGATCCGCGCAATGGGCTCACCATCCCGCCGCGTCTGTCGCTGCGCAATGCCATCGATGTGGCCAGCAAACCGACGTGGGCACTCAAGGTCTTATTCGGTAAACGCCGCACCTTCGGGAATTTGGCGGGGCGAATCGGCGGTTCGAGCGGCGTCAAGACCCTCGCGGAGTGGACCGCGACGCAGTTCGATGCCTCCGCGAATTGGCGCGACGTGGAGTGGGTGCGAAGCCGCTGGCCCGGAAAATTGATCCTGAAGGGAGTGCTCGAGGCCGAAGACGCGAAGCTCGCGCTGGCCGCCGGCGCAGACGCAATCGTCGTCTCGAATCACGGCGGGCGGCAGCTCGACGGCGCGCCATCCTCGATTTCGGTGCTGCCGGAAATCGTCGCCGCGATCGACGGCCGCTGCGAAGTCATGTTCGACGGCGGCATTCGCTCGGGCCAGGACATCGCGAAGGCGCTGGCGCTCGGCGCGCGCGGCACCTTGATCGGCCGGTCGTTCCTGTACGCACTCGCCGCCGCCGGCGAGGCGGGGGTCAGGAAGGCCATCGAGATCATGCGCAACGAGTTGCGGGTGACGTTGGCGCTGACCGGGACGTCGAGCGCGGGCGCGGCGGGTCCGCACATCTTGCGGATGCCGGCCTAGATCATCGGTAATCCACGGGGCGGCCGGCCGAGCGCGAATGCCCCCTCGATTTTCCCGATCTCGGCGGCACTCAACTTGAGCGCAGCCGCGCCGGCATTCTCGGTGACATGCGAGATGCTCGATGCCTTCGGAATCACGAACACCTCCCGATGGCGCAAGAGAAACGCCAAAGCAACCTGGCGCGCAGTGGCAGCGTGGGCCGCCGCGATCTGCGCCAGCACGCCGCCCGGCGCGGACTTCGGATCGTAGGCCTGCGTCGATTGGCCGAACGGCGTGTAGGCCACCAATGCCGTGCCGTGCTGGCGGCACCACGGCAACACCGCGTGCTCGATGGCGCGCTCCTGCAGGTGGTACAACACTTGGTTGCACGACGGATGTCCTCTACCCGCGATCGCCGCGACTTCTTCCAGGTCGGCGACGTCGAAATTACTGACTCCCCACGACAGGATCTTGCCGTCGCGCAGCAATGCGTCGAAAGCGGCGATCGTTTCCTGCAGCGGATATGAACCGCGCCAGTGCAGCAGGTAGCAGTCGAGCCGATCGGTCTTGAGCCGCGACAGGGATTGCTCGCAGGCGTTCACCGTGCCGCGCTTGGAGGCATTGCTGGGCAGCACTTTGGAGACCAAGAAAACCTCGTCGCGCCGCCCGTCGATGGCCTGGGCGATCACGGATTCGGCCGCCCCCGAGCCGTACATCTCGGCGGTATCGATGTGGGTCAGCCCGAGATCAAGACCGCGGCGCAGCGCCGCGATCGCAGCATCCGCCGCGGTTTGCTCAATTTTCCAGGTGCCTTGACCGATCGCAGCGACCTCGCGTCCGGTGCTGCCGAATACCGCGCTGCGCGCCAGGCCGGGCATACTTGCGGCGGGTCTCTCTAACCCAAGGCGAGGCGGCGCGACATGCGCAATGCCGCTTCCCGGCCTTGATAATAACCCGGCACCACGCCGAGCTCATCGAAGCCCAGACGCTCGTAGAAAACGCGCGCCGCTTCGTTATGAGTGCGCAGTTCGAGGTTGATGCGAAACACCCCGGCGATGATCGCGGTCTCGGTGAGCCAGCTCATGAGTTGCCGCCCGAGACCCTGGCGGCGATGCTCCGGCGCCACGGCCAGCAGGTTCAAATGAGCCACCTCATCACCGAAATGCATGATGGCGAATGCCGCAATGTGCCGCTCGCGGCGCGCAACCACCACCGAGGATTCCGGTCCGCATATGAAATGTTGCACCCGGGCCGGCGTCCAGGACCAGGTCAGTCCGTGCTCGATCAGGTCGCGCGACATTTCGGCAATTTCGCGCGCATCGAGTGCGCACGCGAGTCCCAATGTGGAGAGTTCCGACACGTCTAGGGAGCGCCGGTCTTGATCGGCGGCGCGTCGCGTTGCGGCAAGCCGCGCGGGGTGCGCGGCAAACGCTGCAGAAGTTCGGCGACGCCGCGCTCCAATTGAGGGTCGCGCCCTTTCAAGACTTCGACCGGGTCCTGCTCGATGACGATATCCGGATCCACACCGTGTCCCTCGATGATCCAATGACCATTCTCATCCGCCGTACCGAACTCTGGCACAAACACCATGCCACCGTCGAGCAGCGGACCGTGATCGGTGATACCAACCACCCCGCCCCAGGTGCGTTTGCCGATCAGCGGGCCGATTTTCCATTGGCGAAATTCGTGTGAGAAAATATCGCCGTCGGAGGCGGTACCCTCATTGATCAGGGCCACCTTCGGTCCCGGCTGCACCACGCGCGGATACGTATCCGTCGTCTGGTGATTGCGTGCAAAGCTCGTGCCGTGCAGAGTGCGCGCCAGCCTTTCGATCAACAATTCGGAGATATTGCCGCCGCCGTTGTCGCGCACGTCGACCACCAAGCCCTCTTTGCGCACTTGCGGATACCACCATTTGATGAATTCACGGATGCCGGCCTCGCCCATGTCCGGTATGTGAATGTAGCCCAGGCGGCCCTGGCTCAAGCGATCGACGCGCGCCCGATTCTCGCTGACCCAGGCGAGGTACAAGAGGTTCGTCTCGCTCGCGAGCGGTTGATAGCGGATGCTGCGCGCCGCCCTGCCGTCGGCGCTCGCCGAGACGCGCCACTCCACCGGCTGATTGGGCGCCGCCCGCAGCAACTCATAAGGATCGGTGCCGGCCTTCAGCTCGCGGCCGTTGATCGCGAGCAGGTAGTCGCCGACGTGCACGTCCACGCCCACTTCGGTCAACGGTGAGCGGTAATGCTCTTCCTCGTTCTCGCCGGCGAATATCTTCGCGATTCGATAGCGTCCGGCGCGGGCGTCGAGCTCGAAGCGCGCCCCGGGCAGCGCGACGAAAGGCCGCTTCGGCAAGCCCAGATCGCCGCCCTCGATGTAGGCGTGCTGCACCGTCAATTCCGAGATCATCTCGGCAATGACGTAGTTGAGGTCGGCTCTCGAACCCACGATGCCCACCAGCGGCTGGTATTTTTCCCTGAGCTTCTGCCAGTCGTAGCCATGCATGTTCGCGACGTAAAAGTAATCGCGATAGCGGCGCCATACATCGGCAAAAATCTCGCCCCACTCCTCGGCCGGGACGCGCGTAGTGATCAAGCCGGCCAAGGAAACCGGCTTGGCATCGTCGCTCTTGCCGACTTCGAAATACTTGATCTCCTTGGACGAGAGTTGCGCGAGCACGTGCTTGCCGTCCGCCGTCGCCGACCATTCGGTCACATCATCCACCACCGGCTTGGCCTCGCGATCCTTGATCGAATAGGCCATGACGCTCGCTTTGACGCTCGAATCGCGCCCGTAGTAGATCGGTCCGCTGCGCTGGTAGAGCAGACTCTCTTCGCCCACTTGCAGGTTGCTGAGATTGTCCGGCTCCAAGGGCACGCGAATCGCGCGCTGCTCGATGCCAGCGAAATCGATGCGCACCGGCGCCGGTGGTTTCTTCTTGTCTTTGCCGGGCTCTTCCTTGTCGGCGTCCTTCTTTTCATCGCCGGGTTCATCGTCGCGTATGCCATACGGGTTCTTGCCGTCCTTGCGCAGGGTCAGCGCGAAAATCCCGGTTTGCCGATCGGTGGCAAAATCGAATTCAATGGTGCTGAGCAGCGGCTGATACTCGCGTTCGCTCAAGAAGTACAGAAGCTCGCCGTGCGGAGCCCATGCCGGCGAGTGCGCATTGAACGACTGCGGCGTGACCCGCCGCATCTTGCCGTCCGCCGCCGACCAAATCTCGACGCTCGAAAAGCCGTTGGCGTCGTTCAACGAAAAGCCGAGAAATTGTCCGTCCGGCGACCAGGCATAGTCCTGCGATAAGTCCGCGGGGTCATGCGCGACGAGGTTGCGCCGCTGCGTGGCCACCTCGACCACGAACAAGCTGCCGGTGTGATCGCAAAACGCGATGCGCCGGTTGTCGCCCGACCAGCGCGGCGCGAAGTAGCGCGCGCTCGATCCCGACGTGACCTGAACCGCGGGCGTGCTGCCGTCCTGGTCCTGAACGTAGATTTCCTCCTCGCCGCTGCGGTCCGACACATACGCCAGGCGCTTGCCGTCGCTCGACCAGGCGGCCTCGCGATCGTGCGCGGACGAGGATTGGGTCAGGTTGCGGGTAATCCCGTGTTCCACCGGCACGGAGAACACGTCGCCGCGCGCCACCATGGCCAGTCGCTCGCCGCCCGGACTTACGCTCATGCTCTCGATATTGTCGGCCGCATTGACGGTTTGCGGCCGGGTCGTGGTGGCATCGGCCGGAACGGTGATCGACAGCGCACGGTCTTGATCGGTGCGCGTATCGTAGAGGTGCAGCTCGCCATCGGACTCGTACACGATCTGCCCCTCGGCATCGGCGCTCGGCCAGCGCACGTCCCAATCGGTGGAGTGAGTCAGTTGGCGCGTCTGCCGCGAGGCGATGTCGTAGCGATACAGATTGAAGACGCCGGTGCGGTCCGAATTGAAGTAGAGCGCATCGCCGATCCACATGGGATCGCGATCGGTGCGCGGGTCGTTGGTGACTTGCAGCAATGACGGATGCGCCAGGTCGAAGATGAACAAGTCATTGGCCCAACCGCCTTGATAGCGTTTCTCGCTGCGAAAATCGCGCCATAGCGGCGAGTACACGACCTTCTTGCCATCCGGCGAGAAGTATCCGGCGCCCGACACGGGCATGGGCAGCGCGCTGGCGGCGCCGCCGTTCATCGGCACGGTGTAGAGCTTCGAGTCGGTCAGCGTGAAGCCGTCACGCGCCGATCTGAACAGGATCGCGGTGCCGTCCGGCGTCCAGCCGTACACTTGATTGTCGAAACCCCAGCGATCGGCGAGCGGGCCCGGTGCGGGATAAAACGTGAGCTGCTTCGGGGCGCCGCCCTCGGCGGGAATGACGTAGACCTGCTCATCGCCGCTGTACTGGCCGGTAAAAGCGATGAAGCGCCCGTCGGGAGAGAATTTGGCGAACAGTTCGAGGCCCGGAGCGGCTGTGAGGCGGGTGGCGGTCCCGCCTTGCGTGCCGACCGTCCACAAGTCTCCGGCATAGCTGAACACAATCCGATCCTGCCGCACATTGGGAAAGCGCAGCAGTTTCGTGCCGGCGGCGTGCCCCGCGGCACAGAATGCCAGGGCAGCCGCGACGCAGGTGGCGTGAAAGTGGCGCATGTCGGTCTCGGGTAAAGGGGATTAGCGGCTGCGGTACCGATCGGTCGCGAGCACGAGTTCGTGCGCATTGCCGGGCTCGAATGCCGAGTGCCCGGCGTCCTGCACGATGCGCAAGTCCGCTTCCGGCCACGCGCGGTGCAGATCCCAGGCGCTGGTCGCCGGGCAGACGATGTCGTAGCGTCCCTGAACGATGGTGGCGGGAATGTGGCGGATGCGCGGCACGTCATCGAGCAACTGACCTTCGCTGCGCAAGAAGCCGCGATTCACGAAGTAGTGGCATTCGATGCGGGCCACGGCGAGGGCGAACTGGTCCTCGCCCCATTTCTTGATGTTGTCGCCGTTGCTGTAGAGAAAGCTCGTCGACGCCTCCCATATCGACCAGGCACGGGCCGCCGCCAATGCGGCGCGCTGATCGCTGCCGACCAAGCGCTGGTGGTAGGCGCTCAAAAAGTCGTCGCGCTCGTCGAGCGGGATCGCGTCGCGGTAAAGCTCCCAGGCATCGGGGTAGATTTCCGAGGCGCCATGCTGATAGAACCAGCGAATCTCCGCGTAGCGCAGCAAGAATATGCCGCGCAGCACGATTTCGCTGACGCGTTCGGGATGCGCTTCGGAATAAGCGAGCGCCAAGGTGCTGCCCCACGATCCGCCGAACACCAGCCAGCGCTCGATGCCGAGGTGCTTGCGCAAGCGCTCGATGTCGGCGACCAGATGCCAGGTCGTATTCTCCACCAGGCTCGCGCTCGGACGGCTGCGGCCACAGCCGCGTTGATCGAACACCACGATGCGGTAGTGCTGTGGATCGAAGAATTGCCGCGCGCGTTTATCGGATCCCGCGCCCGGACCGCCGTGCAGGAACACCGCCGGCTTGCCGGCCGGGTTGCCGCACTCTTCGTAGTAGATCTCATGCACATCCGAGACGCGCAGGTAGCCGTGGCGAAAGGGCTCGAGCGGCGGATACAAGGCGCGGCGCGCACTGTCGCGCTGACTCGACTGCCGTGCGGTTTTCGCCTGCGCCGCGCGCTTCGGAGTGGTGCGCTTCGAGGCGGTGCTCTTCGCGGTAGTGCTCTTCGCGGCAGGCCGCGGTGCGGTGCGTTTGACCGCCACGCCCTTTTTCTTCTTCATCGGAGGTCCTTTACTTTGATGGGCGAGAGATCATCGGGCCGAGCGGCCGCCCACCGAGCAGGTGCATGTGCAAGTGATACACCTCCTGGCCGCCGTCCGCATTGCAATTGACGATCAAGCGATAGCCTGAGTCCGCGATCTTCAGTTGACGCGCGAGGTCCCGCGCCACGATGAACATGTGTCCGATCAGGGATTCATCCTCGTCGGCGATGTCATTCACGGTGGGGATGGGCTTGTGCGGGACGATCAATATGTGCGTCGGGGCTGCGGGCCGGATGTCTTGAAAAGCGATCACCCGGGCGTCCCGAAAGAGTACGGTGGCCGGCAGCTCGCCGGCAATGATTTTCTCGAAAAGCGTAGGCATTTCAATGCCTCCGAGGCTGAAGGGGCTCCAAGATTAGCAGGAACGGTAGCGCCGCTTGAATTTTGCGGTGCAGCAGAGCGTTCCTTATTAGTAATGGGAACGATTCTCATGTAGAATTGCATCCATGACGAGTTCTCCTCCCAGCGTAGCGGTTTCCGATGCCGGCATCCGGTTGACGGAGTTAGGGATCGGGAAAAGTGCCCGAGTGGTCGCGGTCACGGCCGCCGATGCATCGGCACCGGTGGATTTGGGGCGGCGCTTGGCTGAATTGGGTTTCTTACCCGGTGAAGCGGTGCGCATCGTGGCCAAGGGACTACTGGCAAGAGCGCCGATTGCGGTGCGGATCGGTACCGGCACGTTCGCGTTGCGATTGTTCGAAGCCGCCTGTATCCGCGTTTGTCCGGAGCAGCCGCAACCCGCGTGACTCCATGGAGGCTGTGCCTAGCGCTCCGAGTCCTCTGATCGCCCTGGTTGGAAACCCCAACTGCGGTAAAACCGCGCTATTCAACATTCTCACCGGCAGCCGTCAAAAGGTCGCCAATTACGCCGGCGTCACCGTGGAGCGCAAGGAAGGGTCGCTGCTCACCCCATCGGGGCGGCGCGTGCGCATTTTGGACTTGCCGGGGGCCTACAGCCTCGATCCCCTGACGCCCGACGAACAGGTGACCGCCGATGTTCTGCTCGGCCGCCGCGCGGGCGAGTCTCAGCCTGACTTCGTGGTGTGCGTCACCGATGCCACCAACCTGCGCCAAAACCTGCGCCTGGTGTTGAGCCTGAAACGGCTGGGCTTGCCCATGGTGGTCGCGCTCAACATGAGCGACATCGCGCGCCGCAAGGGCATTGCGATCGATGCCGAAAGGCTCGCCGCCGAATTGGGCGTGCCGGTGGTCGAGACCATCGGAATCAAAACAAGCGGCGTCCGGGCGCTCGTGCGTGTGCTCGACCAGCTGAATGTTCCGGTGCGCGGGCCGCACTCGGACGCCTGCGCCCGCCCCGTGTGGCGAACGCCGAACGCGGCCGATATCGCGCACGATCAATCCGAAGTGCGCCGAATCTTGGGTCTCGTGGGCGGCGATCGACTCGACGGCGTGACGGTCAGCGACCGGGTCGACGCCGTGGTGCTGCATCCGGTGCTCGGGCCGCTGATTCTCGCGCTCATCTTGTTCCTGGTTTTCCAGGCGGTGTTTGCCTGGGCCCAGGTGCCGATGGACGCCATCAAATCCGGGGTCGCCGGCTTCGGCGATTGGCTCGGGGCGGCACTGCCCGCCAGCCTATTGAAAAACCTGTTGATCAACGGCGTGCTCGCCGGGGTGGGCAGCGTGCTGGTGTTCTTGCCGCAGATCATCATCCTGTTCTTTTTCATCCTGCTGCTGGAAGATTCGGGCTATCTGCCGCGCGCCGCATTTCTCCTCGACCGGGTGATGGGCAGCGTCGGGCTGTCAGGCCGCGCCTTCATCCCGTTGCTGTCGAGTTTCGCGTGCGCAATTCCCGGGATCATGGCAACCCGCACCATTCAAAATCCCCGCGATCGGTTGGCGACGATCATGATCGCACCGCTGATGACGTGTTCCGCCCGGCTGCCCGTGTACGCACTGATCATCGGCGCCTTCATCCCGCATCGCAGTCTGTGGGGTGGCCTCGAGTTACAGGGTGTGGTGCTGTTCGTGCTGTACGTCATCGGCGTGGCGGGCGCCATGGCGGTGGCCTTCGTTCTCAAGCGCAGCGGCGCCTCCTCGGGCTTTCAAGCGCTGATGCTCGAGTTGCCGGCCTACCATTGGCCCAATTTGCGCAATCTCGGCATTGGCCTGTGGCAGCGCGTGGAAATATTCATGAGCCGCGTCGGTACCATCATCCTGGCATTGATGGTGATCCTGTGGGCGTTGAGTTCATTCCCGGCGCCGCCGCCCGGCGCGCTGGGTCCGCCCATCCAATACAGCATTGCCGGCCACATCGGCGCGTGGCTGGCGGTGATTTTCGCGCCCATCGGTTTCAATTGGCAGATATCGATCGCGCTCGTGCCGGGCCTCGCGGCACGCGAAGTCGCGGTCGGCGCGCTCGGCACGGTGTACGCACTGTCGGCGACCGGCAATGACGTTAGCGGTGCATTGATGCCGCTGATCGCGCAGTCATGGAGTCTGCCGACGGCGCTGTCGCTGCTCGCGTGGTATGTATTCGCGCCGCAGTGCCTGTCGACCCTCGCGACGGTGAAGCGCGAAACGAATTCTTGGCGCTACCCGATTATCATGGCGGGCTATATGTTTGCGCTGGCCTATCTCGGCTCGTTCATCACCTATCGCATTGCGCTGGCGCTCAGCTGAAGGACCCCTTTGGTGAACAGCGTTGTCGACAATTCTCTGGTGGGCCTCGCGCTTCTGTTGAGCGCCGGATACGCCGTGCTCACGCTCGGTCCGCGCGGGCTGCGCCGCGGATTGCTGACTGCATTGCGCTGGATTGCCGCGCGTACACCGGCATTCCTGGGCTTGCGGCGCAGCGCCGTTCGGCTGGCCGAACGGCTTGCCGCCGCGGCGTCCGGCAAGGCCGCCGGCGCCTGCGGCGGCTGCGATGATTGCGGCAGTGAACCCAAATCCGGGAAATCGACTGACGGCGAGGTCACGGTTCCGGTGGCCAAGATCGGGCGCCGCTAGGGCGAGTGCGCGCCGCTCGAGGCGGGCTCGGCCTGCCAACCGCCGCCGAGGGCGCGGTAAAGTTGCACGACCGACAACAGCGTACTCAAGCGCGCTTCGGAGAGCGACAATTCCGCGGTGAAGAGATCGCGGTCGGCGTCGATGACATTGAAATAGGAGGCATAACCGACGCGGTAGCGCGCCAGCGCAATGGTATTGGCGCGTCGTTGCGCATCGACCTGGGCCTCCTGCGCAGCTTGCACGTCGGCATCCTGCTGCCGTGCAATCAAGGCGTCCGAGACTTCTTGAAATGCAGTCTGCACGCTCTTTTGGTACTGCAGCAGTGCCTGGCGCTTTTGCGCATTGGCAAGTTCCAATTGATAGAGATTGGACTGCGGATTGAGCAGCGGCTGAACGAGGCCGCCCGCCATCGACCAGGTGCGCGCGGGACCGCTGAACAGCGACGACAGGGCGGTGCTGACACCGCCGTCGAGTGCGGTGAGCGTGATGTTCGGAAACAAATTCGCCTTGGCGACGCCAACCTGCGCGTTCGCCGACACCAGATTCTGCTCTGCCTCACGCAAGTCCGGACGGCGCTCGAGCAAGCTCGAGGGCAGCCCTGGCGCCGGGGTCGGCGGCAGCGCCCGATCGGCGCTGCGCACGATCCTCTCGGGATTGTGTCCGAGAAGCACGCTCAATTGGTCTTCCGTTTGACCAATCCGGCGCAGTAAGTCCGGCACGTTGGCCTTGGCGACCGCCAGCTGCGCCTGCGCAGTCGCCACATCCAATTCGGACACGGTACCGCGATCGTGCTGGGCCTGGGTCAAGTCGACGAACTTCTGCCGCGTGCCGACCGTGCGCTGCGTGATGGCGAGTTGTTCGTCGAGCGCCTGCAGCGTGAAATACGCGGTGGCGACGCCGGCGACCAGCGCCGCCGTCACGTCCTGTTTGGCGTAGGTGGATTGCAGCAACTCAGCCCGTGCCGCTTCGGTGGCGCGGCGATACTTGCCCCAGAAATCGACCTCGTAAGAGAGGTTCCCTTCGAGCGAGAATATATTGCTAACCGCCGGAATGCCGGGCGGCAATTCATAGATCGAGGTGCGCTGCCGCTCGGCGGCGGCGTTGATCGCTGCCTGGGGCAACTGCTGCAAATGGGCCGACCCCAGTGCGGCGCGTGCCTGATCAACGCGCGCCGCCGCGATCCGCACGTCGAAATTGTCGGCGAGCGCATCGCGAATCAGAGACTGCAGTACCGGGTCCTGATACACGCGCCACCAGCCGGCATCGTCCACTGAATCCGCCGTCGCATCGCGCTCGAAGCGATACGCGGCCGGCGCGCTGGTGGCGGGGCGCCGATAGTCCGGACCGAGTGCACAGCCGCCGCCGAGGAGCGCCCCAAGGGCCGCGGCGAGCACCGCGGGCGTTACCCGCGTCCTCATGGCGGCGCTGCCGCTGCCGGTTTCCACAGGCGTCCCAGCCGTTCGGCGAGCCGCTGCATGAGCACATAGAAGACCGGAATCAGGAAAATGCCGACGAGGGTGGCGACGCTCATGCCGAATACCACGGCCGTACCGAGCACGCGGCGCGCCGAGGCGCCGGCCCCTGTGGCAATCGCGAGCGGCAAGGAACCGAAGATGAAAGCGAAGGAGGTCATGAGAATGGGGCGCAAGCGCAAGCGCGCACCCGCGATGGCTGCCTCCACCAAGGGTTTGCCGCGCTCGTACTCGAGTTTGGCGAACTCGACGATCAGGATGGCGTTCTTGGCCGCGAGACCGATCAGCATGACGAGGCCGATTTGCGCATAGATATCGTTTTGCATGCTGCGCATGGCGAGCCCGCCGTAGGCACCCAACACGGCGAAAGGAATGCACAGCAGCACCGCGAAGGGCACGGCCCAACTTTCGTACAATGCAGCCAACACCAGGAACACGAAGACGATGGCCATGCCGAAAATGGCGCCGCTCTGGCCGCTCGAGATCTTCTCCTGGTAGGTGGTGCCGGTCCAGTCAAAGCCGTAGCCGCTTGGCAAATCCTGCGCGAGTTCCTCCATTGCGCGGGTGGCTTGACCCGAGCTGTAACCGGGGGCGGGCGAGCCGATGATCGTGACGGCGCGGAACACGTCGAAGCGCTCGATGAATTCCGGGCCGAGCTTGGGCTTGATCGAGACCAGCGTCGACAGCGGCACCATGTCGCCCTGCGCGGTGCGCACGTAGAGACTGTTGACCGCGTCGGGCACGGCGCGCGCCTCGGCCTGCGCCTGCGCGGTCACTTTGTAGGTGCGGCCGAACAGGTTGAAGTCGTTGATGTAGGTGCCGCCGAGGAAGGTCTGCAGACTCGCAAAGATGCTCGAGATCGACACGCCCAGCGTCTTGGCGCGCTCGCGGTCGAGCGCGAACTCGATTTGCGGCGTGCGCGTGTTGAACTGGGTGAACACGCGCGCGAGCTCCGGGCGCTTGTTGGCTTGGGCCAGGAAATCGCCGAGCACGCCGGCGAATTTTTGGATGTCGCCGCCGCTTCGGTCCTCGAGAACGAACTCGAAGCCGCCTGCGGTCCCGATCCCCGGGATGGGCGGCGGATTGAACACCAGAACGTTCGCTTCCTTGACGGCGGCCCCCAGCCGATTGAGCCGCGCGGCGAGCGCCGGCGCGCCATGCTGCGCATCGTCGCGCTTCGACCAGGGCTTCAATTCCGCGAACACGGTGGCGGCATACGGCGAATTCGTCCCGGTCAGGATATTGAGTCCGGTGATGGCAAAGGTATCTTGGACTTCCGGCTGTGCGCGCATTTGCCTGCCGAAGGCGTCCGCCACCGCCTCCGTGCGCTGTAGCGAGGCGCCGAGCGGCAAGGTCACGAGTCCCATGAGGTAGCCTTGGTCCTCATCGGGCATGAAGCCCGTGGGTCGGCTGTAGACCAGCCAGAAAGCCGCCAGGCTCAAGACGAGGAACACCAGCATCGACTGCAGCGCGCGGCGGATGCGCTTGCGCACCGAGTCCGTGTAGCGCACCGTCAAGCGTTTGAACGTACGGTCGAATGCGCCGAAAGCGCGGCCGAGCAGGCCGCCAAAATGCGATTGATCGGTGGGTTTGAGCAGCAAGGCGCAAAGCGCCGGTGTCAGCGTGAGCGCGACGATGAGCGAGATTGTCACCGACACCGCGAGGGTGAGCGCGAATTGCCGGTAGAACTGGCCGGTCAGGCCGCCCAGGAATGACACCGGCACGAATACCGAGATCAGCACCAGCGCGATCGCGACCACCGGACCCGCAACCTCCTTCATGGCCGCCTTGGTTGCCTCGCGGGCGGCGAGTTTGCGGCTGTCCATGATCTCCGTGACCGCTTCGACCACCACGATGGCATCATCCACGACCAGTCCAATGGCGAGCACCAAGGCAAACAGGGTCAGGGTGTTGAGCGAGAAACCGAGCGCCACGAACGCGCTGAAGGCTCCGATCAGCGACACCGGCACCGCGACCATCGGGATCAGCGTCGCGCGCCAGCTTTCCAAGAAAATGAACACGACCAGCAGCACCAACAGGCCCGCTCCGGCCAGGGTCACGACGACTTCGTGCACGGACTCGGATACGAACAGCGTGGTATCGAAGGGAATGGAGTAGTGGATGCCCTTGGGAAAAGTCGGGACCAACGCGTCCATGGCCTGACGCACGCCGTGCGCCACATCGAGGGCGTTAGCGTCCGGCAATTGATAGATGCCGATGATCGCGGTGGGCACGCCATTCAACTTGGTGGAGCGCGAATAATCGGTGGCGGCCAATTCCACCCGTGCGATATCTTGAAGATGCACGACCGCGCCGTCGGGACCCGTGCGCACCACGATCGCCGCGTACTCCTCGGGTGTCGATAGGCGGCCTTTCACCGCGGCGACGTACTGCATCTGCTGGCCCGCGGGCGCCGGCTCGGCGCCAATCGTGCCGGCCGGCGCGACCACATTCTGTTCATTGATGATGCCCGTGACATCGTCGGTGGTCACGCCGAGGCGCGCCATCTTGGCCGGGTCGAGCCAGATGCGCATGCCGTAGTCGCGCGCGCCGAATACCAGTACCTGGCCGACTCCGCGCACCCGCGCCAGCGCGTCGTACACGTGCAGCGTCGCGAAATTGGACAGGAACAAATAGTCGTAGCGCGGATCGTCGGATCCGATGGCCACGGTAAGCAGGATCTGCGGTTGCCGCTTGGCGACGGTGATGCCCTGCTGCAGCACCTGGGCCGGCAACTGGCGCTGCGCGATCGCGACCTGGTTCTGCACGTCGACCGCCGCAATGTCCTGCGCGGTGCCGACATCGAAGGACACGGTGAGGCTGTAGCTGCCGTCATTGGCGCTCTTCGAGTCCATGTAGATCATGTGCGGCACGCCGTTGACCTGTTGTTCGATCGGCGCGGCGATCGACTGCTCGATCGTGCCGGCATCGGCGCCCGGAAAACTCGTCGAAACCACGATGGTGGGCGGAGTGATCTGCGGGAAACGGGCGACCGGCAGACCCGAGAGCGACACGGCCCCGGCGATCGTGATGATGGTCGCGAGGACCGTCGAGAAGATCGGATGATCGATGAAGTAGTCGATCATGCCTCGCTCGGAGCCGGAACCGCCAATGCAGTGGCCTTCACCGGCGCGGCCGGCTTCAAGTGCTGCAACCCATCGACGATCACGACATCTCCGGCCTTCAATCCCTGCTGCACCTGCCAGTCGGGGCCGATGCGCGGGCCCAATTGCACATCGCGCTGTTGCGCGCGGCCGGCGGCGTCGACGATCCAGACGTAGTTCTTGCCTTGTAGGTCCTGCACGGCGCGCTGCGGCACCAGGATCCCGTTCGGATCCTGCTGTGCCGCGAGCTGTACGCGCGCGAATTCACCCGCGTGCAACAGCTGATGCGGGTTGTCGACCTCCAGACGCAGGGCGAGGGTGCCGGTGCGCGAATCGACCGCCGGATCGATGAAGTCGAGCCGCGGTTTCTGCGGATACTCGGAACCATCCGCCAAAAAAATGCGAAACGGCGGTGTCGTCCGCGATTTCTGATCCATAGTGCCGCCGAGCTGGCGCTGCAGGCTGAGCAGGCGCCGCTCGCTGACGCTGAAATTGACGTACATGCGGTCGATTTGGTAGATCGTCGTCAGCAGCGTGTTATTGGCGGTGACCATGCCGCCCTGGCGCAATTGCGCGCGCCCCATGACCCCGTCGATCGGGCTCAAGATGGTGGTATAGCCCAAGTTGAGCTCCGCAGTCCTGACGGCAGCCTTGGCGGCGTCGATCGACGCCAGGTTGGCTTGGTTCTTCGCCACCGCCGCGTCGAGTTCCTGCTGGCTCACGGCATCGATCTCGGAGAGCGACTTGGCGCGGCCTAAGTCGCGCTGCGATTGCAGCGAGGCGGCTTGGCTCTGCGCCAGGGTCGCCTGGGCCTGGGCCAAAGCGGCAATATAGGGTTCGCGATCGATCACGAACAGCAGCTGACCTGTTTTGACGGGCTCGCCCTCGACCGGCACCCGCTTCTCCAGCATGCCGCCGACCCGCGGCCGGATCTCGACCGCGTTCACGGCTTCGGTCTGCGCAACGTAGTCCTCGGAAAATGTCACCGGGTGCGGCGTGACCGTGACGGTGGTGACATCGACAATCGCCGCCGCCGGAGGCGCGCGCTGTGCGCAGGAGGCGCTCGACACCGCAATCGCTGCGGCGGCGGCAATCTTGATGCTCGGGATCGCGACGGAGCGGCGAGGCATGGTTCTTTTGTGCTCAAATCAGGTCGACACGAGGAATTTAGCCTAGCATAAGATGGGCGCGCGACCTCAACGGAGCGCCGCACAGGGGATGAGTACGGCTGAACGATTCGACATCTGCGTCATCGGCGGCGGTTTGGCGGGTCTGTCCGTCGCGGCGGGCCTCGCCGCCGCGCGCAGCGTCGTGCTGGTGGAACGCGAGCCGCATTGGGCTTATCACTCGACGGGCCGCTCGGCCGCGCTGTTCGCAGAGTCTTATGGCAACACGGCGGTCCGTGCGCTGACGCGCGCCAGCCGCGATTTCTATTTGGGCGGCGACCAAGCTGCGCAATTTACGCGACCGCGCGGCGCGCTGTTCGTCGCGGCCGCCACCCAGCAAGACGAGCTCAAGGCGCTGCACGCAACGCTCTCTGCCGCCACTTCCCACGTTGAAATTTTGGGGCCGCAAGCAGCGCTGCGGCTGTGCCCGATGCTCAAGCCCGAGCTGCTCGCGGCGGCGCTGCTCGATGCGGATGCTCGAGACATCGATGTGGCCGCCGTCGTCGACCACTACGCGCGCCAGTTCCGCGCGCGCGGCGGCCGGCCGTATCGCGAGGCCGAAGTGACCCGGCTCGAACTCGTGGACGATGCGTGGCTCATCCGCGCCGGGGCCCATGAGATTCTTGCGCCGGTCGTCGTCAACGCCGCCGGCGCATGGGCGGATGAGGTGGCGCGCGCCGCGGGTGTGGCCGCAGTCGGCCTCGAGCCGCGCCGGCGCACCGCGGTGCGCGTGAGTTGCGCGCCCTGGGTGGCGGCGGATTGGCCCTTCATCGTCGATGTATCCGAACAGTGGTACTTGCGTGCCGATGCCGGTGCCTTGCTGCTGTCGCCCGCCGACGAGACGCCGAGCCCGCCCTGCGATGCGCAACCGGACGACTACGACGTGGCGCTCACCATTGCCCGGGTCGAAGCGGCCACCCGCCTCAGCGTCGATCGGCCCTTGAGTGCGTGGGCGGGACTTCGAACCTTTGCCAAAGATCGCACGCCGGTCGCCGGATTCGACCCGCAGGCGCGCGGTTTCTACTGGTTGGCGGGTCAAGGCGGCTACGGCATACAGACGGCGCCGGCGCTCGCCGAACTCGCGGTCGCGCAAATAACCGGCGCGGCAACGCTGCCGCGGCTCGCCGCGTGCGGCGTCGATGCGGCCGCGTTATCCCCGGGCCGCCTGCGGTGACAAGTTCGCGAAAAGTCGCCGCGTCAACCGTTTCAGCGTGGTGATATCCGAGGGCGTCAAATCGCGCGTGGCGCGGCGGTAGATTTCACCGGCCGTGGCGCGTTCGTTCTCAACGCAGCGCTTGCCGAGGGCAGTCAGATGAACCTCCGTCACGCGGGCATCGGAACGCCGCTTGGCAAGTTTTACCAGCTTCTTTCTTTGCAGGCGCTGCACCACCCGGGTCATCGTCGAGAGCCGGGTCACCGAGCGCTCGGCGATTTCGCTGACGCTGCTCGGGCTTGCCTCGGTGACGATCATCAGCGCGCGCCAGCTCAAGAGGTCCATGCCGGAGGCGTGCAAGGCGTTCTCGAGTTCCTGCGCATAACGGCCGGCGGTGCGCACGATCAGGTACAGCGGCGAGTCGCTGAGGCGAAATTGGGCGGATTGCGGATCGCCGCGGCGCTTGGCGTCGGCTGTTGCTCGGGGCACCGGTTGCTCCTCAATAGTTGCAAAATCACGTAACGAGAATAGTATTGCAGGTCACTCGAAGCCACTCAAGGCGCGGTCATGGCAGAGCGATCGTTCGCACGTGAAGTTCAATCGCTCAGGCTCGGTGCCGGCGAGCTGTTCGAAGGCGAGGCCATTCTTGCCGTGACCAAAGCGTTGCTGCAGGCGGGCGTTGCCTATGTCGGCGGCTATCAGGGAGCGCCGGTCTCGCATTTGATGGACGTGCTCGCCGATGCGCGCGAGATCCTGGACGAACTCGGCGTGCATTTCGAATCGAGCGCGTCCGAGGCCGGCGCGGCGGCGATGTTGGCCGCGTCGATCAATTACCCGCTGCGCGGCGCGGTAACGTGGAAATCGACGGTCGGCACCAACGTCGCATCCGATGCGCTTTCCAACCTGGCGTCGGCCGGCGTGCGGGGCGGCGCACTCATGATCGTCGGCGAGGACTATGGCGAGGGCGCGAGCATCATGCAGGAGCGCTCGCACGCGTTTGCGATGAAGTCGCAGATTTGGCTGCTCGATCCGAAGCCCGACACGCGCGCCATCGTCGATATGGTCGAGCGCGGTTTCGAACTATCCGAGGCCAGTCGAACGCCGGTGATGCTGATGCTGCGGATTCGCGCGTGCCACATGTACGGCTCGTTCGTCGCCAAGGACAACCTCGCGCCGCGGTTCGCGATTCGCGAGGCACTCGAACATCCGCAGCGCTCGGCGGAGCGCATCATCCTGCCGCCGGCGACCTATGCCCAGGAACAGGACAAGGTCGACGCGCGCTGGCCCGCGGCGGTGCGCTTCATCATCGACAACCGCTTGAACGAAATGCAGGCCGGCGATATCGATGTCGGCATCGTGATGCAGGGCGGGCTTTTCAACACGGTACTCAGGTCTTTGCAGCTGCTGGGTCTCGCCGACGTCTTCGGCAAGTCGCGCATTCCCCTGTATGTGCTCAATGTCACCTATCCGTTGGTTGCGGAGGAGTTCCGGCAGTTTGCCAGGGCCAAGCGCGCGCTGTTGATCATCGAGGAAGGCCAGCCGGAATATATCGAGCAAAGCGTCAATCAATTCTTGCGCAACGCGGATATCGAGACGCGCATCGTCGGCAAGGGGCCGCTGCCCATGGCCGGCGAATATACGGGCGCGGTCGTCAGCGCCGGGATCAAGACCTTCCTCACGGAGTGGGCGCCGCGCGCCTTGCCTTCGGACCCGGCCAGCGAACGGCCGCTGCTGCCGATCGCCGAGTTGCGCAAGGCGGTGCCGGCGCGTCCGCCGGGCCTGTGCACCGGTTGTCCCGAGCGGCCGTTCTTCTCATCGATGAAACTCGTGCAGCGGGAATTGGGCAGCGTGCACGTCAGCGCCGACATCGGCTGTCACTCGTTCGCGACGTTGCCGCCGTTCAATACCGGGGCGAGCATCATGGGCTATGGACTGGGCGCTGCCAGCGGCGCCGCCTTGAGCGGCGGGCACGGCCGGCGCTCGATATCAATCATGGGCGATGGCGGCTTCTGGCACAACGGCCTGTCGAGCGGCATCGGAAATTCGGTATTCAACCAGCACGATTCGGTCACGGTGATCGTCGACAACGGCTATGCCGCAGCGACCGGCGGCCAGTACATTCCGTCGTCGCGGGCGGACCTCAAACATCGCAAGGGCCGCAATCCGATCGAGCGTGCGGTGCGCGGCGTCGGGGTGGATTGGGTGCGCACGGTCCATACCTATAAAATGCAGGAGGGCATCGCGGCGCTGCGCGAAGCGTTGACCACGGCGTACAAGGGGCCGAAGGTGATCATCGCGCAGGGCGAGTGCGAGTTGAACCGCAAGCGGCGGGTGGCACCACAGTTAAAGCGCATGGCCGCCGAGGGCAAGCGCGTGGTGCGTCAACGATTCGGCATCGATCCGGATGTGTGCACCGGGGATCACTCGTGCATTCGCCTCTCCGGCTGCCCGTCTCTCACCATCAAGGCCAATCCGGACCCCTTGCGGCGCGATCCGGTCGCGCATGTCGACAATAGCTGCGTCGGATGCGGCGTATGCGGCGAAGTCGCGCACGCGGCGGTCCTGTGTCCGAGTTTCTACCGGGCGGACGTCATTACCAATCCCGGCGTGTGGGATCGGGTGAAAGCCCGCATCCGAGCGTCGCTGATCGGCTACCTGCAGCGTCGTTTCGACCGGCGCCTGGCGCGCATCGCCGAGGAATCGGTGTGAGCGAAGCGAAGCCCATCACCTTAACCATCGCCGCATTGGGCGGGCAGGGCGGCGGGGTCGTCGCCGATTGGCTGATCGATGTCGCCCGGCGATCGGGCTATCTGGCGCAGGCGACGTCCGTTCCCGGGGTCGCGCAAAGAACCGGCGCCACCATCTACTACTTGGAATTCTTTCCGATTGCGGGCATTCCCGCCGGCCAGCGGCCGATATTTGCGCTGATGCCGCATCCCGGCGATGTGGATGTGGTCATTGCTTCGGAAATCATGGAGGCCGGGCGGGCGATGCAGCGCGGGCTCGTGACCGAGCGCACCACGCTCATCGCGTCGTCGCATCGGATTTTCTCGATACAAGAGAAATCGCACAGGGGCGACGGCCGCGCCGATGCGAGCCGGGTGCGCGAGCTCGCACGCCAGCATGCGGGACGCTACGTTGAAATCGACATGCAGGCCGTGGCAGAAGCCAGCGGCAGCGTCATCAGCGCTGCGATGCTGGGCGCGCTGTGTGGTTCCGGTGCGCTACCCTTCGCGCCCGACCACTACACCGCAGCGATCCGTGCGAGCGGCATCGAAGCGCTATCGAGCAGCCGCGCGTTCGAGGCGGCGCGCGCTGCGGCTGGCGGCGCCCCGCAGGCGGATGCTGCGCCGCAAGCTGCGCCGCCGCGCGCGCTGTCGGGCGGTTGGGAGGAGCGAATCCGCAGCCGCGTGCCGGCGTCGGTCCAGGCTGTGGCGCGCGAGGGAGTGCGCCGGATGCTCGACTACCAAGACTGCGCCTATGCGCGCCTGTATCTCGACCGGCTCGAGGCCGTCATCGCATTGGAACCGTCACGCGCCGAGTGCCCTTTGAGCGAGTCGGTGGCGCGCGGTCTCGCCCTGTGGATGTCCTTCGAGGATACGATCCGCGTTGCGGATTTGAAGATTCGCAGCGCCCGGACGCGACGCGTGCTCGAGGAGCTTCGACCGTCAGAGCGCCAACTGGTTGCGGTCACCGAATTCATGAAGCCGCGGATCGAGGAGCTGTGTGGGACGCTGCCGACGCGCCTCGGCCGCTGGATCCTGCGCTCGAAGCGGCCGCGGCGCTGGCTGACGCGTCTGACACGCGGCCGGCGGATCGAGACCACGAGCATTGGGGGCTTCGTGCAGCTTTACTGGCTCGCCAGTTTGAGGCGTTGGCGCCGAAACACCTTGCGCTACGCGGACGAGGAGCGACGCATCGGCCGCTGGCTCGATTTCATCGGGCAAACCGCGCGCCAGGACTACGCGCTGGCGCTGGAGATCGCCGAGTGCCAACGGCTGGTGAAGGGTTATGGCGAAACCCACGAGCGCGGCACGGCGAGTTTCAACGCCATCCTTGCCGATCTCGACGACCGTCCGCAGCGTCGCGAGGCGGCCGCCAGGGTGCGTACGCTGTGCGCCGCGGCACTCGCCGATGACGAGGGAGAGGCGTTGTCCAAGGCGCTCGCGGCCGGTTGACCGCATATATTTGACATCTAAAGTATCCGCATCTATTGTGAGGCCATGAAGCGCGTCGTGTTCATCGGTGGCGGTCCCGCAGGCTTGTACGGCGCGATCCTGCTGAAGAAGGCGCTGCCGGCGGTCAAGGTCGAAGTGCATGAACGCAATCGGCCGGACGATACCTTCGGCTGGGGCGTGGTCTTCTCGGATCAGACGATGTCGGGTTTCCGCGCGGCGGACCCTCCGACCCACGATGCAATCACGCAGGATTTCCACCACTGGGACGACATCGACGTGCACTTCCGCGGCGAGACGATTCGTTCGGGCGGTCACGGCTTTTGCGGGATCGGCCGGCGCCGGCTGCTCAATATCTTTCAAGAGCGCGCTCGAGCGCTCGGCGTCGAACAGCATTTTCAAGCGGAGGTCGATGATCTTGCGCCGTTCGCCGATGCCGATCTCACGGTCGCGTCCGATGGCGTGAACAGTAAAATCCGCACGCGCTATGCCGCGGTGTTCCAGCCGAATATCGCCGTCGGCCAATGCCGCTTCATCTGGCTCGGTACGCGGCAGACATTTGCCGCCTTCACATTCGCCTTCGAAAAAACCGCGCATGGGTGGTTCCAGATCCATGCCTATCAGTTCAGCGACGATCTCTCCACCGTCATCGTCGAGACGCGCGAGGAGACCTGGCGCGCCCATGGCATCGACACGTTCAGCGCCGCGCAGTCGATCGCCTTTTGCGAGTCGTTGTTCGCGAAGTATTTGGGCGGCTGCCCGCTCATGAGCAACGCGAACCACCTGCGCGGATCCGCCTGGCTGCGCTTCAACCGCGTGCTATGCGCGCAATGGCACCACAAGAACCTCGTGTTGATCGGCGATGCGGCGCATACCGCGCATTTTGGTATCGGCTCCGGCACCAAGCTCGCGATGGAAGACGCCATGTCGCTGGTCGCCCGCGTGGCGGGCGCGGCGGACGTGCCGGCGGGACTGATCACCTACCAGGCGGAGCGCAGTCTCGAGGCGCTCAAACTGCAGAGCGCGGCACGCAATCGAATGGAGTGGTTCGAGAATGTCGCTCGCTACGCCGAACTCGAACCCAAGCAGTTCGCCTATGCGCTGCTCACGGGCAGCCAGCGCATCGGGCATGCGAACCTCAAGCTGCGCGACGCAGGATTCGTGCAGCGCTATGAGCGCTGGTTCGCGGCGCGCAGCGGTCTCGCCGAGGGCGAGCGGCCGCCGATGTTCTTGCCGATCACGCTTGCCGGCATGCGGCTCGAGAATCGTGTGGTGGTCTCGCCCATGGCGCAATACATGGCCAAAGACGGCATGCCCGATGACTGGCACCTGATGCACTACGGCGCGCGCGCGGTGGGCGGTGCGGGGCTCTTGTTCACCGAGATGACCTGCGTTTCCCCGTCGGGGCGGATCACGCCGGGATGTACGGGATTGTGGAACGAGGCGCAGCGCGATGCGTGGCGGCGGATCGTCGATTTCGTTCATGCGCATTCGCGCGCCAAGATTTGCCTGCAGATCGGCCATTCGGGCCGCAAGGGGTCGACGCAGCTCGGTTGGCAGCGCATGGATTACCCCCTCGATACCGGTAACTGGCCGTTGCTCGCGCCCTCGGCGCTGCCCTACATGGCCGGCATCAGCCAGATCCCCGCCGCCATGACCGAGTCGGACATGGTCGCGGTTCGAGATGAGTTCGTGCGCTCGGCGCGGCTCGGTCTCGAGGCGGATTTCGACATGTTGGAGCTGCATCTCGCGCACGGCTATCTGCTCGGCAGTTTCCTCTCGCCCCTGACCAATCTGCGCGAGGATGAATACGGCGGCGATGTCGGCGCGCGCCTCAAGTTTCCGCTGGAGGTTTTCGCGGCCGTACGCGCGGTATGGCCGGCCGAGCGTCCGCTGTCGGCGCGAATATCCGCCTGCGACTGGGCCGACGGCGGTCTCTCGGAAGCAGATCTGTTGGCGATTGCCGCGGCGCTCAAACGGGCCGGTGCCGATGTGCTCGACGTGTCGAGCGGCCAGACGGTCGCAGACCAAAAACCGGTCTACGGCCGCATGTGGCAAACCCCGTTCTCGGACCAGATACGCAACGGGATCGGGATTCCGACCATCGCGGTGGGCAATATATTCGAGGCGGATCACGTGAATTCCATCATCGCCGCGGGCCGCGCGGATCTGTGTGCGCTGGCGCGGCCGCACCTGGCGAATCCCGCGTGGACATTGAGCGCGGCGGCGCAGCAGCACTACCAGGAGCAGGCCTGGCCTGCGCCGTATCTATCCGGCAAGGCACAACTCGAACGCAATCTCGAGCGGGCCGCACAAGCCGTGGGTCCGGTCTGATGAGCGCACCGCTCGCCGGATTGCATGCGCTCATCACGGGCGCAGGGCGCGGCATCGGCGCGGCGATCACGCGCACACTGGCCGATGCCGGCGCCGATGTCAGCTTGCTCGGCCGCTCGCGCCCCGATCTTGAACGCCTCGCCGGGGAGCTGCCTGCCGTGCGCAGCAGCTGCCAGGCGGCCGATGTCGCGGACGGCGAATCGGTCCGCGCGGCCGTCGCGGCAGCGCGCAACGCCTTAGGACCGATCGCGATCCTGGTGAACAATGCAGGCCAGGCGCACAGCGCACCGCTCGGCGGCACGAGCGATGCGCTCTGGCACTCCGTATTGGCGGTCAATCTCACCGGCACTTTTTTGTGCATGCGCGAGTGCCTGCCCGACATGGTCAAGGCCGGATTCGGTCGCATCGTGAATATTGCGAGCACCGCCGGGTTGGTCGGCTATCCGTACGTGAGCGCCTACTGCGCGTCGAAACATGGCGTGATCGGCTTGACCCGCGCCGCGGCGCGCGAGACGGCGCGCCGCAACGTGACGGTCAATGCCGTGTGTCCGGGCTATACCGACACCGACATCGTGCGCGCCGCGGTGGCCAATATCAGCGCGAAAACCGGCCGCGGCACCGAGGCAGCGCTCGCCGAATTGGTCGCGCACAACCCGCAACGGCGGCTGGTCACGCCGGCCGAAGTCGCCGCTACGGTGCTGTGGCTGTGCCTCGAGAGCAGCGGCAGCGTGACCGGGCAGAGCATCGCCGTCGCCGGCGGCGAGGTGATGTGACATGACGGCGAGCGCCTTGCGTCGCGTCAAGCCGCCCAAAGAACCGGCATCCGACAGCGAGACCCGCGTGCGCGACGACCATCATGAGTCGTTGCGGCTGTGGCTGCGGCTGCTCAGCTGCTCGACGCTGATCGAAAACCATATCCGGCAGCGCCTGCAAGGCGAATTCGCCACCACGCTGCCGCGCTTCGACCTGATGGCGCAGCTCGAACGCTGCCCGGAAGGACTCAAGATGGGCGAATTGTCGAAGCGCTTGATGGTCACGGGCGGCAATGTCACCGGCATCACCGATTTGCTGGAGAAGGAAGATCTGGTCGCGCGCGTGATCGATGCGCACGATCGGCGGGCGTTTCGCGTGACGCTGACGCCGAGCGGTCAACGTCTCTTCAAAAGGATGGCCGCGGCGCACGAGCGCTGGATCATCGAGCTATTCGCCGGTTTGCCTGCGAAGACCAAGCAACAACTGGCGGGGCTGCTGAACCATCTCAAGGACCACGTGCGTCACGAACACTCCCGGGCGGAGGGCTCCGTATGAGTCTCGCGAACTGCAACCCCAAGAATTTTCTCTGGGAAATCCACGGCCGCGTCGGCGTCATCACGTTGAATCGCCCGGAGCGCAAGAATCCGCTGACCTTCGACTCGTATGCGGAGTTGCGTGACTTGTTCCGCGGGCTTAGCGCCGAGCCCGCCGTCAAAGCCATCGTGATCACGGGCGCGGGCGGCAATTTCTGCTCCGGCGGCGACGTGCACGAGATCATCGGGCCGTTGACGCGCATGGATCCGCCGCGGCTGCTCGACTTCACGCGCCTGACGGGCGATCTGGTGATGGCCATGCGCGAGTGTCCGCAGCCGATCGTGGCGGCCGTCAGCGGCGTGTGCGCCGGCGCCGGCGCCATCATCGCCATGGCCGCCGACTTGCGATTTTCGACGCCCGACAGCCGCACCGCATTCTTGTTCGTGCGCGTCGGCCTCGCGGGATGCGACATGGGTGCGTGCGCCATTCTGCCGCGCATCATCGGGCATGGCCGCGCCGCGGAACTTCTCTACACCGGCCGCTCGATGAGCGCGCAGGAAGGCTCGAGCTGGGGTTTTTTCAACCGGCTGGTCGAGCAATCGAGCCTTCCCGCCGAGGCCATCGAATTCGCCGCGGTGCTCGCGAACGGGCCGACCATCGCCCATGCCATGACCAAGCGCATGCTGAACCAGGAATGGAATCTATCGCTCGCGGCGGCCATCGAAGCCGAAGCGCAGGCGCAGGCGCAGTGCATGCAAACCGAGGATTTTCGGCGCGCCTATCGAGCGTTTGCGGCCAAGAGCACACCTCAGTTCGAAGGGAACTGACGCAGCCATGAGCAGCGCAGCCCATTTGCAGTGGCCGTTCTTCGCGCCTCGGCATCGCGAGCTGCACCAACAGGTGCAGGACTGGTGCGCCGTCCATCTTCAGGCAACCCACGGCGATGACCGGCAGCAGGTCGACGCGCACTGCATCGCTCTGGTGAAGAGGCTCGGGGCTGCGGGAATTCTTCGCCACTGCGTGCGCGGCGAGGATGGCGGTGCATCGCAGGACTTCGACGTGCGCAGCATCGCCATCGTGCGCGAAGCATTGGCGCAATTCGACGGCTTGGCGGATTTCGCGTTTGCCATGCAGGGTCTCGGCAGCGGTGCGCTCACCCTGGCAGGCACCGCCCGCCAGCGAGGACACTACTTGCCGCGCGTTGCCCGCGGCGAGGTTTGCGCCGCGTTTGCCCTGTCCGAGGCGGACGCGGGCTCGGATGTCGCGGGCATGCAATGCCGCGCTCGGCGCGAGGCGGACGAGTATGTGCTCGATGGCGCGAAGACGTGGATTTCGAACGGCGGCATCGCGGATTTCTACTGTGTTTTTGCGCGCACGCAGGCGGCCAGCTTGCGCGCGGACGGGAGCGCGGCCGCAACCGGCATCAGCGCCTTCGTGATCGACGCCGACACGCCGGGTTTGTCGGTGAGCGAGCGCATCGACATCATTGCGCCGCACCCGATGGCGACGCTCGAATTTCGCGGCTGCCGCATTCCCGCCGGCCAGCGCCTCGGCGAGGAGGGCGAGGGCTTCAAGATCGCGATGCGCACCCTCGATATATTCCGCACCTCGGTCGCCGCGGCCGCGCTCGGCTTCGCGCAGCGCGCGCTCGATGAGGCGCTCGGGCAGGTCCGGGGACGGCGCATGTTCGGCCGCCAGTTGGCGGATTTTCAAATGACGCAGGCCGCGCTCGCGGAGATGGCGACCGAGGTGGACGCGGCACGGCTATTGACCTATCGAGCGGCGTGGCTGCGCGACTGCGGCGGGCGGGTCACGAAGGAAGCGGCCATGGCGAAAATGACCGCCACCGAAACGGCGCAGCGCGTGGTCGACCGCGCGCTGCAAATGTTCGGCGCGCGCGGCGTGGTACGCGGTGAAGTCTTGGAGCGCCTGTATCGCGACGTGCGGGCGCTGCGCATTTACGAAGGCGCCACCGAAGTGCAGAAACTGATCATCGCCCGCGAGTTGCTCGCGCCAACGGACAGCGCATGACCCGGGACAAACGCGTACCGTCCATCGTGCAACCGGCCGGCTGGGCGCGGCCCAAGGGCTATAGCCACGCCATGACCGCTCGGGGTCTCGGCATTTTCGTGGCCGGACAAATCGGCTGGGACAGCGGCGGCAAATTTCACAGCTTGCGCATGGCGGACCAGGTGCGGCAGGCGCTCGCCAATATCGTGACGATTTTGGCCGAGGCCGGGGCCACGCCGGCACATATCGTGCGCCTCACCTGGTACGTGACGAGCCGCGACGAATACCACGAGCAACTGGCCGATATCGGCGCGGCGTACCGCGCGACGCTCGGCAAGCACTTTCCGCCGATGTCGGTGGTGCAGGTCGTTGCTCTGATGGAAAAAGACGCGCGCGTGGAGATCGAGGCAACGGCCGTGCTGCCGGATGCCGGTTGACCCTGGGCGGCGGCCATCGTGATATCTTTTCGGAGCGCGAATCAGGCGTAGGAGCAAACAATGGCGTTACCCAGGGAACCCCGGATTCACCCGGTCGCGATCGCATCGCTGCGGCCGACGCAGATCACGGTCGGCATGCGCGAAGTCAAGGCCAAGCGCAAGTTTTGGCGCGAGCAACGCAAGAAAGCGGACTTCTTGGGCAAGCACTTGATTCCCGTCATCTGGGGCCCGAAGGACGAGTACTACGTCATCGATCATCATCATTTGACGCTGGCGCTGCATCAAGAGGGTGTGAAATATATCGCGACCACGGTGGTGGCGGATTTGCGCCGCCTGCCGCGCGATGCTTTCTGGGTGTTTTTGGACAACCGCGGCTGGCTGCATCCCTTCGATGCTCGCGGCCGCCGCCGCAGCTATCAAGACGTGCCGAAGCGGATCATGGGTTTGGTCGATGATCCGTTTCGCAGTCTCGCCGGGGAGTTGCGCCAAAGCGGCGGCTATGCGAAGGACACGACGCCGTTCAGCGAATTTCTGTGGGCGGATTTTCTCAGACGTCGATTGAAGCGCAAGTTCCTGGAGGATGATTTCCCGGCGGCACTGGTGCGCGCATTGAAACTGGCCAAGAGCGGCGAGGCAGACTTCCTGCCCGGCTGGTGCGGGTCGATTGCCGGACAGTGAGCGATGCGCGCGGTTAACTCGGCCGACGCTCTCGCCGGTCTGTCCCTGGCCGGCTTGCTATTGCCCGAGGCGGTGGCCTATTCTGGGCTCGCGAATCTGCCGCCGCAGGCGGGTGTCATCGGCCTGTTCGCCGGGCTGCTCTGCTATGCGCTGATCGGCAGCAGCCGCTATGCCATCGTCACCGCCACCTCATCGTCGGCCGCGGTATTCGCCGCGGCGACGCTGGCACTCGCCGCCAATGCCTCGGGGCAGCGCATGGCGTTCGCATCGATACTCGTGTGTGCGACCGGCATCGCCTTCGTGCTCGCCGGCTGCGCGCGGCTCGGCGCCATGTCGAACCTGATCGCGCGGCCCGTGCTGCGCGGCTTTTCCTTTGGCCTCGCGCTCGTCATCGCGGTGAAGCAGTGGCCGCACATCGTCGCCATCCACACGCAGAGCAGCGATTTTCTGCCGCTGTTCTCGGAGATTCTGCGCCATGTCCGCGAGTGGCAGCCGGTGAGTCTCGGCGTCGGGGTGGGTGCCCTTGCGGGCTTGTTCTTGCTCGAGCGCTTTCGACATATTCCCGGCGTCCTGCTGGTCATCATCGCCGGCATTGCCGCGGCGCCGTGGCTGGCGTTGCGGGGCGTGGTACTCACCGGCCCCATCCATCTCGTCCTGGAGCGGCCGGAATTTGCCATGCCTGCGGGTCAGCACTGGTTGCCGCTGGTGGAGTTCGCACTGGCGCTGATGTTCATTCTGTACGCGGAATCCTATAGCTCGATCCGCACCTATGCGTTGAAGCACGACGACGTGGTGCAGCCGAATCGCGACCTGATCGCGCTCGGCGCGGCCAACATTCTGTCGGCTGCTTTTCACGGCACGCCGGTCGGGGCAGGCTATTCGGGCACGTCGGCCAACGACGCGGCCGGCGCGCAATCGCGCGCGGCGGGCGTGTTCGCCGCCGCGACCGTGCTCGCGCTCGTGCTGCTGTTCTTGCCGTGGATCGAGCGCATTCCCGACCCGGTGCTGGCGGCGATCGTCATCCATGCGGTCAGCAAGTCGTTGCGCTTGGCGACGTTCCGTCCTTACTTTCGCTGGCAGCGCGATCGGCTGGTCACGCTCACGGCCGTGGCCGCGGTCATCCTGTTCGGCATGCTCGACGGACTGCTCGCCGCCATCGCGTTCAGCCTGGGGATGCTGCTGCATTCGTTGACGAGCCCGCGTCTTTCGATCTTGGGCCGCGTCGGCGCGCACGATTACGTCAGCGTCACGCGTTTTCCGCAGGCGGCCTGCACGCCGGGCATGCTCATCCTGCGGCCCGAGGAGCCGCTGTTTTTTGCGAACGCCGAGCCGTTGCTCGCCGTCGCCAGGCAACGCGTGCTGCAACAAACCGACGTCAAGCTCGTGATCTTGAGTCTCGAGGAATCGCCGGACTTGGACGGCACGGCTCTGGAAAGCCTGGGTGAATTCGCCGCCTGGCTCACGGTACGCAAGATCGGTCTGCGTGTCGCAAGACTGAAAGAGTCGAGCCGCGATGCGTTGCAGCGCGCCGACTTCAGTCAACTGCCCCCGGCCGGACTCGACTACTCGAGCGTGGATGACGCCGTCACCGGCAGCGCCGCGGGTGGCGCGGCGCAATGAACCGCCCCGGGCAGATCACGGCCGCTTAAGCGCCTTGCGCAGTTCAGTGCCACGGACTTCGAGTTCGCGCAGATCGCGGCCCCGTGTCTCACGACCAAAGCAGCCGATGAGTATCAACGAGAGCGAGGCGGGTATGGCGACGAACGCGGCGACCGCGCCCAATGCAGGGACCAAGCCCAGCACGCCCAGCACCTGCGCGATGACGCCGCCGATCTTGCTCCAGCCCGCCACCCAGCCGGTTGCCCTGCCTCGCACGCGGAGCGGATAGTTCTCGGCGGCGTATGGCAGCAGCATCGAAATCATGCCGCTCGAGCCGACAATCAGCAGGCACAGCGGCAAAATTGGATTGCTCAGGATCGGCCAGTGTGCACTCCCGTGCAGCATTACGGCCAACAGACCCAAGGTCGTGAGAGCGATGGAGCCGATCAGCGACCACTTCGTGCTCCAGGTGCTGTAAAGATAACTGGCAAGAATGATGGTCGGTGCCGCGAACAGTGCGGAGCGTGCGATAACGGCGCTCGCCAGACCGACGCTGCGGCCTTCCGCCACCAGCGCGCTGGGCAGCCATAACAGCACGCCGAAATTGACGAAACCCCAGGCCAAGGCGGCGAGCGTGAGCGCCACGGTCGTGCCGAGCAGACCGTGGGCGGCGGCACGCACCAGCGACTCTTGATGCTCGGCGCCGCTGCTCCCGGACGCCTCGATCCTAGGCTTGCCGAGCGCTCCGAATCGCGCCAGTGTCGTGCGCGCATCGTCCAACCGTCCTAGATGTTGCAGGAAGCGCGCGGATTCAGGAATCAACGGACTCAAGGATATGAGAGCCAGACCGGTTGGCAAATTCAGAAGCCACATGATTCGCCAGCCGAAGAATGGCTGCAGCAGCGCGGACAGTTCGCTCGCGGCAAAATATCCGCCGATCGTGCCTATGCCCCCGACCAGCACCAGACACCAGCCGCGATGCCGTGTGGGCATAATTTCCGCGAGCAGTGCATAGGCGACCGGCAACATGCCGCCGGCGGCCGCTCCCATCAGGAAGCACATGGCGATGTTCCATGAGAAGGAGGGCATCGCGCCGCAGATCGAAGTGCCGACGAACATCACCGAGGACAATAATATCGACGCCCGCCGACCATAAATGTCGGCGAGTGCTCCCCACACAAAGGAGCCGACGGCGGTGCCGATCAGCGCGGACAGCGGCAATAACGCAACGGTGGTGCGGTCGATGCCATACTCGACGCGCATTCCTGGCGTGACAAAGCCGAGGCTTGCCGGCTTCATGACGTCGATGATCAGCGCAACGGCCAGTACCAGCATCAGGCGCCAGTGGGCGCTCGTCAGAGGCGCGTCCTCGGGCGGCTCGAACGGTTCGAGCACACCCATGACAACCGGGACGGGCAGCAACCCATAACCGGCGGCAATGATGCCGCCGACAATGCATGCCATGCCTGCCAGCATGCCGGGATCCATGGGCATCCCGGCCAGGACGAAGCCATGTGCGTGCGCCATCCAGAACATCGGCAGATGGAGCATGACCCCGATGCTGACTATTAGCGATCCCACCCAAAACAGCAGCGCGCTGCGCCGCTCGGAGAATTGGAATAGCGCGTCGATTGCGGCGTTGCTCTAACTCTCGTAGTGGCGCGGAAATAGGATTCGAAAGGTAGTGCCCTGGCCCTTGACCGATTCCATCTCGATGGTCGCATCCAGCATTTCGCACAAGCGCTTGACGATCGACAGTCCGATCCCTTCGCCCGCCTCGCCGCGCAGGAAGGATCGCAATTCACCGTCCGGGCCGCTTGCGACCGCAGCGGCTGGTCGTGACGCCAGGCCTGACGCGGGCGGCGATGCGGCGGGGGTTGCCGCCGGATCGAGCGCCGCGGCTAGCGGCTGGCCAGAGGCGGTATGAAATCCCGGGCCGGTGTCCGAGATGCTCAACATCCAACGTTTGAGATCGCCTGGATTGCTATCACCCCAGGCCACGGTGATGCAGCCCTCGCGGGTATATTTGACGGCATTCAAGATCAAATTTTGGGCGATGCGGCGGATCTTCACCGCATCCCCGTCGATCGCCAGCCCTCGCGGTCCCTGCGCGAGCAATTGCAGACCGCGCTGCTGCGCCAACGGGCGAATTCCCTCGCACAAGGACTCCAACACGCTGGTCGCATCGAGCGGCTCGACCCGGCGCGACTCGCGTCCCGCCTGCAGGCGCGCAAGATTCGTGACGTCATCGAGCAGTTGATGAAGCGAGGAGACATTGCGCATCAAAATGCGTATGAAATCCTCTCTCTTGGCATCGCTTGGGCCATGCCGGGTAAGCCCCACGGTGACATTGGCGACGACGCCCAAGTTACCCCGCAGGTCGTGCGCGGCTTCTTGCCATACGGCCCCGCGCTCTTGCTCGAGGGCCTGTACCTGCTCCAGGGCCTTCTCCAAGTCCTTGACGTGCCCCACGGCTTCCTGCTGCTGCAAGGTAAAGTACTGATGCACGCTCGTCTCAATGCCGGTGCTCAAGAGGATCGCCCACACCTCCCGAGCACGGCTCATCGCATCGAGCGAGATGCTCGAGTTCTCCTTTGCGTAGCGGTCCAATTCGCCGAGCACGCACTGGTTCAACTTGCCCCATTCGCGGCTGACCTCGCGCAAGTCATAGCCCTGCTGCCAGCGCTGCAGCCCGTGCGCGGCAGCCTGATCGTGCGCGTCCGCCTCGGCCTTGCGTTCCGCCGTGCTCGAGGCGCCGCGCAGGCCTATTTCGAAGGCACGCAACAGTGCCGGGATGTGATCAAATAACTCGGAGCGCGGCAGCGAATCGCCACTGGTGAGGTCCGGATCTTTCAGGATCGCGCGACGCCATGCGATCAAGATCGCTTCATGATGAATATTCAAATGATCGGCGAGCGCCGCCAGCTCGTTCGGTAGGTCGCGCACTGTCAGTTGCCCGTGAATTTCGGCGCGCGCTTGTTGCGGAACGCCTGCACGCCTTCGGCAAAATCCCGCGTGTTGCCGAGTTCAACTTGGGCTTGGGCTTCGAGCGCCAGCTGCTCGGACAGCGTGCGCGGCAATTCCGTGTTGAAGGTGGCCTTGATGCGCCGGAACGCCTGGGTGGGACCCGCGGCGAGACGGCGCGCAATGGCCTGCGCTTCGGCCTGCAGCGCCGTATCCTCGACGCACCCCCAGATGAGTCCCCAACCGGCGGCATCCGCGGCCGACAGCGCATCGCCCAGCAGCGCGAGCCCCTTCGCCCGGGCCGTGCCGACGAGCCGCGGCAGATGGAACGTGCTGCCGAGGTCCGGCATGAGACCCAATTTGGGCGCGAACAATTGCAAAAATGTGGCAGAGCGCGCCGCGAGAACGATGTCGCCGAGCAATGCGAGACTGACACCGGCTCCCGCGGCGACCCCATTGACGGCAACGACCACCGGCACGCGCAGCTGGTACCAGGCGTTCACCATGGGATTGAAGTGTTCGCGCAGCTCGATCCCGATGACCTCGCCGAGGCGCGCCTCGGCGCCACCCGAGAAATTACTGCCCATGAGGTCGGCGCCCGAACAAAAGCCGCGTCCCGCAGCGCCGAGGATCACGGCGCGGATCTCGGC